>CAYSKJ010000001.1:0-111272 GCA_964431655.1 uncultured bacterium
CTTGTATCTTTTACCATTACCGGAGGTTCCCTGAGTTCAGGCACGGAGATTACCGATTCTTCAGGAAAAGTCAGTGTTGTTGCTACACCTACAATTACAGAAGGTTTAATGACAATTTCAGCAGATGCGGGATTTGGTGTAACCAGCTCAATAACCGTTGCTGTTAACCCAAGTTAGTTAAAGGAGTAGTGCTATGAAATCAAAGATATTTATTTTTTCACTAATCGTTCTATCGGTCATATTCCTGTCTTCCTGCGAGGCAGACAGCCCGAATGCACCCAGTGATCCTGCCGAGGGCGAATATACAGGAAATGCCTATACTTTTATCGTCTGGGCCACACCCCATATAATCATGGTTGACGGGACATCAAGCTCTGTCGTCTCTGCAAGGCTCAGGGATCAGCACGGGAACGGCGTTGTCAATAAGATGGTTCTTTTCCAGCTTTATTACAATGAAAACTCCGATGTATTTGATCCCGATACAAACAATACGCCTATTGACTATAACCGGGAGTCTCAGAGAGAAGACTATGGTTTTCTTACAAACCAGACAGCTTCCACAGATCCGGGGGGAGTCGCCAGGACCGTATATTACAGTCCTACAGACCCCTTCAGCTCTATATTCATTAATATTTACAACGGCGAACATAATGTTCCCACCGGCGCCACCGTATACATGGTAGTAAAGGGAACGGTATCCGTTGACCTTGATGTCAGACAGATAGTCCTTGTCAACTGGTATCCCATTATGCTTTACTGGCCCTATTAATATGATTGAGCCTGCACCGAAAGGTGCAGGCTCTTTTTTATATTATAGAAAACCTTTCTGCTCTCATATTGTTTAATCAAATATAATACTGAAATATTAATAAAAATATCTTTATCTTTTGTGATATCTCTGGTATTATTTTGTTCTGAATATATTTTACAGGGGGATAATTCCTATGAGACGGTATCTGATTTCAGGATTGCTAATTATTTTCATGTTTATTTTTGCTGGATGCGACAGCGTTCCTCTTACCGCTCCGAGTGATTCATCCATAATTTTAATTGCAAATCCTGAGGAAATTAATGCAAATTCCGGAACTTCGGTTATTACCGCCATGGTTACCGATGCTGACGGCAACCCGGTTCCCAACGGCACCACCATTTATTTCAGCACTACACTGGGAAGCCTTGAAAAGCAGGAATCAGAAACGACAAACGGCGCAGCTGTCACCGTTCTTCATGCCGGGGCCATGCCGGGAGAAGCAAAGGTAAGGGCTCAGTCAGGAGGTATCACTGCAGATGTTTCGGTCTGGATAGGGGGAAAACCTGCCGAAATAATGATATTAAATGCAACCCCTTCAGCAATCAATGTGGGGGGCACATCCCAGATAACCTGCACACTGCTTTCCTCCGGGGGCTATCCCGTTCCCAACCAGCCTGTTGTATTTACCGCTGATAACGGTACTCTCCAGAATGCCGGCACTCTCCTTTATACCAATGCAAACGGCCAGGTGGTAGAGTACGTAACAGCTGAATTTGACCTTCCCGATACCGACCCTCCCCATGGTGTCCACGGGTTTTATATAACGGTTACTGCCAATGCGCCATCTTCAGCAGATGGAGGTTCAGATAACAGAGATACAGGCAACAGGGGCTGTTCGGGATTGAGTGAATCAGTGCAGATAACAGTGTATAAGTAGTAAATAAAATATTTATGGAAGATAAAAAAGGCAAAAAGGAACAGGTATTCTTGTCCCCGAAAATAGCTGAATATAACAGGATGATGATGAAAAACCCAAGGAGCCTGGTTTTTATAAACCTTGCCGATGAATACAGGAAAGGAAAGCTTTACCAGGAAGCGGTCGTCACCCTGGAGCAGGGGTTAAATGAGCACCCTTCCAGTGTGCCGGCATTGTGTCTTTTAGGACAGATATACTTTGAAATGGCAAATTATGAAAAATCAAGGCAGTTCCTGGAAAAGGTTTTGGCCATAAAGGATGACAATATAACTGCCTTGAAGCTTATATCAAGGATTTACATCTTCAGCCACTGGATTACTGATGCTAAAAACACCCTCAGCAAAGCACTGAGCTGCTATCCTGAGGATGAGGAGATCATCGGCATGCTAAGGGAAGTTGACCCTGATTTTGAATACGGCGGGTATGAAGATCAGGAGCCGGGAGAAAAGCCCGAAAGCCTTTCAGGCAACCGGGATGAATACCAGGAGGATACGCCGACTTCCATAGCCACGGTCACCCTTGCCAGGCTGTATATCCAGCAGGGTTTCTACCAGAAGGGTATTGCAATCCTTGCCAAGATACTTAAAAAGGACCCCATGGACCAGGAGGCCATCAGCCTTTATGAGGAGGCCTCGGAAAATATCAGGCAGAAGAATGAAAAACGGAAGGAATTAAACGGATCTCAAAGCGACGAGTCAAGGGTAAAAAAGGAAAATAAGCTCAGATCATTTCTTAGAAATATAGGAAAAAAAAACAATAAGGAGTAAAGAGGTAAAATAATGGATTTTAAAGAGATTTTATCCAAGCTGATAGAAAAGACACCGGGAGGGCTTGGCGCTGCCCTGGTGGCCAAGGACGGCCTTATTGTGGAGTCCTGGACAAAAGAGGGTTTTGCTGTTGATGAAATAGCTGTCCACATCACTCAGCCCCTCATGAAATCCGAGAATTCTGTAAAGAATGCACGTATAGGCATATTTGAAGAGATGCTTCTTTTTACAGATAAATTCAGCCTTATACTAAAGAATATTACCGACGAATACTTCCTTATGACTGTTATAGACAGATCATGCGGTATATACGGCAAGGGAAGGTATGAAGCAGATAAAACCATTAAAAAGCTCAGGCCTGAGCTTGTCTGACTGAAAGACGCAATGACAGGAATATTCGTTCTTAACGGCCCAAACCTTAATTTTCTGGGCAGAAGAGATAGCAATACTTACGGAAAGCGCGGAATAAAAGCCCTTAATGAAATACTTCTTCAGGAGTCGGGCAATTTAATGATAGAGCCGGTAATCCGCCAGACAAACAGTGAAAGCGAGGCTATAGACTTCATACAGGAAAATTATTCCTGTGCCGGCGGAATTGTAAACCTGGGGGCCTGGACCCACTATTCATATGCCCTGAGGGATGCCCTGGAGGATTTCAATAAACCCTTCATTGAGGTGCATATATCCAATATCATGGCCCGGGAGGAATTCAGGAGAAAAAGCGTAATATCCGATATTGCTTCAGGGATTATATGCGGATTCGGGCTTTTTAGCTATGTGCTGGCTTTGAAGGCAATAGCAGATATTTTAAATATTAGAGAATAAAACAGACCAGACAAAAAATTACCTCTCCAGTTAAATAAAAGCTTGATTTATCCTGTTTATTATTATAGGAAACTAATAAAAATATTATAATGGAGTAGTTTTATGTATTCAACCAGTGATTTCAGGATAGGGCTGAAGATTGAGCTGGACAATGAGCCCTATATCATTACCTATTTTCAGCATGTAAAGCCCGGAAAGGGCGGTGCTTTCGTAAGAACCAAGCTGAAAAACATTATCACAAAAGCTGTGCTGGAAAGGACCTTCCGATCCGGTGAAAAGGTGGGAAAGCCCGATATTGAAGAGAAAAGCATGTCCTACAGCTATAAGGAAGCCCCGAATTACGTATTTATGGATAATGAGACCTATGAGCAGGTGTTTATTGCTGAGGACGACGTGGGAAACGCAGCCAGTTTTATAAAGGAGGATATGGAGGTATCTGTATTGTTTTTCAAAGGGAAACCTGTTGAGGTAGTACTTCCAATCTTTGTAGAGCTTAGGGTTATTGAATCCGAACCAGGGGTAAAAGGTGACACGGCAACAGGAGCAACGAAGCCGGCAATAATGGAAACCGGGTTAACCCTGAATGTGCCTCTTTTCATTCAGGAGGGGGATATATTGAAGATTGACACCAGGACAGGAGAGTATATGGAAAGAGTCAAAAAATAATGGAAGTACTCTACTGCATCAGCCCGGTCACTGCTTCGGGAAAAGTCAATATGGAGGTTGACCGGAGGCTGATGGAGATATCAGAAAGAGAAGGCCGGAATTTTTTTCGTTTCTACCGCTGGGAACCGGCATGCATATCCCTGGGAAGGGGTCAGGATCCCGAAGACCTGCTTGACACAGACTATATGCGCTCCATGGGTTATGACTGGGTAAACAGGATAACAGGGGGGAGTTATGTACTGCACAAAGGGGATATAACCTATTCAATAACAGCATCCTCAAAAAGCTCCATGTTTAAGCTTCCCCTTATGGATTTTTACAAGCTGGTTCACCGGGCTTTCTATCTGGGTATCCTGAAAACTGGAATTGACAGCAGTATGATTACCTATGGCAACAGCAGGTTTGCCCGGGAGCACAAAAAATCGCCCTGTTTTTCACACTTTTCAAACAATGAGATACTCATAGAGGGCAGGAAGATTCTCGGCAGTGCTCAGAAGAGGGGCAAAAATGGCCTTCTCCAGCACGGGTCCCTGCTTGTTGATGACTCTCTCTATGATCTTTACAGGATTCAAAAGGTTTTTGACGATTTTGATGCTATAGAAAAGAGTATTACCTATATACGAAAATATGCTGATATTTCTTATGAGGAATTATACAGTCATATAACTGAATCTGTATGCGATGTATTTGGACTGAAATATTTAAGTGCGGAACTTAAGGAAGTGCTTGAAAATATTCCATAAAAGTGTAAGAATTAAATATATAGACATTTATTTTTTTGAAATTAGTATGGATCTATGATAGTATAGGCTTGGTGTATTATCAATGGCAAAGAATGACAGAAGGATCTTATTAAAATTACATAAGATAGCTGAAAATTACAGGCAGAAGGGACAGCATGCCAATGCCATCAGGGAGTATGAGAACATACTCAAGCAGTATCCCGCGGAGAAGAAGCTGTATAATACCCTGGGCGACCTTTACCAGTTAGTCAGGGACAAGAAAAATGCCATCCGGAGTTATGTCGCTTATGCCAAGGCACTGGAAGACAATGGTTTCACCCTTCAGGCCATAGCAGTCTACAAAAAGATAACCAGGATAGATAATGAGGATCCCGAAGTCTATGCCAAGCTTGCAGACCTTTACAACCAGCAGGGCATAATCGCCGAATCAATATCCATGTATATGCACCTGGCTAACCTTTATCAGAAGCAGGGCCTGGTAAAGCGGGCAATTGCGGTATATGAAAAGGTTATAGACCTTCAGCCGGATAATCTTAAAATCATAGCCCTTCTGGCTGATCAGTACCTCAAAGAGGGAATGAAGTCTGAAGCCATCGACAAATACCTTCTTTTTGCAGATATCCTCCTTAAGAAGGATGAATGGGACAAGGTAAAGAGCATATATAACAAGATTCTTGAGCTTGACCCTGATAATGTCAAAGTCAGGAAGGGTATAGGAAATCTCTATTTCCACGGCGGGGATTTTGAGAATGCAGAGAAATACCTTGTACAGGCTATAAGGGATTTTCCGGACAATGAGGAGATTCTGAAGGACCTGGGTGAAGTCTATATAAAAATAAAGGATTTTCAAAAGGGCAGAAAAATATTTGAACGTCTTACGACCTTAATCCCGGATGATACATCTCTCAGAAAGAAATATGCCTTTATCCTTCTGAACCTGAGAGAAGACGAAGAAGCCAAGAAGCATCTTGATATTCTTGTATCGCACTACAAATCTAACAATGCCTATGATAAAATGATAGATATGCTCAATGACGCCAAAAGACTGAGGAAACATTTCTTTTACGCCTATAATACCCTTATTGACAATTACCATTTCCTGAAACAGGAAAGCAATAAGTATGAAACCATGAAGGAACTGGGGATAAGGTATTATGAGAGGGATAAGATCCCCGAAGCATATGAAATATTCAGGGAAATCAAATCCATCTACAGCAAAGACAGTGAGTTTATGGGTATATATAATGCCACGGAAAAAAGATTAAAGAGTGCAAAACAGGTTGAGGATACAGGAGCTGAAGAGATTTCCGCCGGCGAATTCGATATCGAGAACATCGAGGGAGAGATTAATTTTGATATCCCTGACGACCTTGTAGCAGAGAGCGATGCCAGCTCACCGGATATGGAAATATCAGAAAGGATAGATGAAGTCAGCATACCGGTTGATGAGATAGTGGATGAAAGCAGAGAAGACATCATGGATCTTGAAATGGAAGATGTTATAAAAGACGGAAAGCCTGGAAATACCGAGGAGGTAATCATCGTTGACGATGACTTTATAACTTCAGAAGACGATTTCTTTGTGGAAGATTCAGGAGAAAAGGTTGAGATATCCGAGGATGAGCTGGAGAGGGAGATTGACCAGCTTGAACTCAGCCAAAGCCAGGAAGTGCCGCTCCTTGGCACCAAGGAAGAGGAAGTTATAGATAAAAGCGGCGCTATCATCGAGGACCTGGAAGTTGATCTTGTTGATGACATGCAGTCTTCGGAATACGATAAGGATATGGACAGGGCATTCAGTACTGCTGACGAGGCTTTTGAACATCAGGGTGAAAAGGCGGTTTTTGAAAGCCAGGAGGATGAATCCTACACCCTTATAAAGGAGAATCTTACCGAAGCAGAAGTATTCCTTAAATTCGGTCTTACAGAGAAAGCATACAAGCATATAAAGGCGGCCCTCGATATAAATCCCGAAAATATTGATACACTCCTTAAATTAAAGGAGCTTTATTCCCTGGAGGGGAAAAAGCAGGACCTTATAGCTGTCAGCATGAAGATAGCAGAGCTTTACAGAGTCAGCCAGGATGAAGAACATGCCATTAAGGAGTATAAATTCCTGCAGTCTGTTGATCCGAATAATCCGGTTCTCAAGGATGTTTTTGAAAGAGAGGCGCCGGCTTATGCTGAAGGGGAGAAGCATTATGACAGCCTGCTGGATGACCTTGTGCAGGAATCCGATGTCGATGATGATTTTGAGATAATTGAAGAGCAGGAAGGCCCTGAGGATACAGGTGTATCGGATCTAATATACACCTTAAAGAATAACAATATTCTTGAACAGGAGTCTATTGACCAGGACCTTGTTGACGCCCAGGATTTATTCAGCGATATAGATGAGCAGGCTGAACCTGGCGGAGAACCTGCGGAAGGCCAGGAGCAGGGTTTTTTTGAGGAAGAGGAAGAAGGGGAAAAAATAGAGGAATTTTCCGATGAAGACCTCTCAGGTGAGGATATGGAGATCGATTCCAGCCTTTCAGATGATTTCTTTGAGCTTGTTTCGCCGGATGACAGTGAAGAATCCTATGATATAGGCGAAGAGATGGGACTTGTAGGCCCTGAGGACGTAACCGATTCAGACCAGTCCATTACCCAGATAGTTGAAGAATTCAAAAAAGGGGTTAATGACCAGCTGTCACCGGAGGATTATGAGACCCATTATAACCTTGGAATCGCCTTTAAGGAAATGGGGCTTATTGAAGATGCCATTGAAGCTTTCGAAAAGGCCGCCAGTACCGGTAAGATAATGATTGAAAGCGTTAGTATGCTTGGGCTGTGCTACATAGAAAAGGGAATGTATCAGAGGGCTATCGATCAGTTCAAAAGGGGCCTGGAATTCCTGGAAAAGGACTCTGATCCCTATATTGGCATGATATATGACCTGGCAAATGTATATGAAATAAGCAATGATCCTGAAAGAGCCTATATATACTTTGAAGAAATAAAACAAAAAAAACCGGGTTTCCGTGACACAAAGGAGCGTTTAAGCTCCCTGGAAGGCAGGATAAATAAAACCAAGGTCAAGGATATAAAAAACAGCCTTTCTGCTGAAATTTCCAGGCAGGAAGACCCTAATAACCCCAGAATATCCTATATATAAAACGATTATATGGATTATCTGAATTTTTATAAGCTTAGCAATATACCGTTCTCTAATACTCCTGACAACCGTTTTTTCTTTGACAGCAGGAATCATAAGGATGCTCTGGTAAGGCTTCACCACAGCGCAGAAGTAATGAGCGGATTTGTTCTGGTGGTAGGCCATATTGGAGCCGGTAAGACGACCCTGGCAAGAAAATTCCTGGCATCCCTTGATGAAAGTCTTTACGAGGCAGCCCTGCTGGTAATGATACATACAGAAGTTACTGCCGACTGGCTTCTTCACAGGATTGCCTCCCAGCTTGGCGTAAAGGATGCCGGAACAAAAAAGGCTGATATTCTTCCTGCCCTTTATGCAAGGTTGTATGAAATATACCAGAATAATAAGAAAGCCGTGGTGATCATAGATGAAGCTCAAATGCTTCATACAAGAGAAATGATGGAAGAGTTCAGGGGAATGCTGAATCTGGAAGTTCCCGGCAGAAAACTTATTCATTTTCTTTTTTTCGGGCTGCCTGAAGTGGAGGATCTCATAAAGATTGATCCCCCGCTTTATCATAGAATGAGCATGAGAATCAAACTGTCGCCCTTCAAATACCCCGAAACAGTCGAATATATTGTCCACCGGCTTAAGATCGCCGGAGCAACCTACCCCATATTCTCAACGGAATCCTTCAGGATGATACATGATGCAGCCAAGGGTATTCCAAGGCTGATAAACACCATATGCGAGAACTGCCTGTTTGAAGGTTATCTCCTGAAAGCCAGAATAATAGGCGGGGATATAACATCTGAGGTTGTCAGGAACCTGGCCATTGAAGTCTGAACCATTTCAAAAAGAAAATATTTGACTTTGAACGGTTTTTGTGTTTAATATGAATTGATGTAATGTTTTGATTGTATCAGGCTTTAAATAGTAATTTTGAAGAAGCGGGTGTAACTCAGTGGTAGAGTGCAAGCTTCCCAAGCTTGAAGTCGCGGGTTCAAATCCCGTTACCCGCTTTAATGCTTTTAAGGAGTTAAAGTATGTGCCCATTTCTATTCACTAAAGAAAAGAAAAAATTCCATGACAAAACAGGCTTTAAGACCCAGCACCCTAAAGGGGATGTTGAAAAGAACGTCCAGGCCAGAGACAAGGCTCAGCCCGATTCTTTTGCCAAAAGTGAATCCGAGGAATCTCAGCCTGTTCAGATTAAGGAGAAGCCCAAGGAAAACAATAAATTCAAGTTTCATATTAAAGAAGAAAAATCCTCAGAAAAGGAGGTTTACAGTATGATTGGAAAAGGTATTAAGATTAAGGGCGAATTGATAGGAGAAGAGGACATAACCATTGAGGGCTTTGTTGAGGGAAAGGTAAAACTCGACAAATCGTTGAAAGTAGGTGAAGCGGGCATAGTGATTGCTGATATTGAAGCCAAGATGGTTACCGTGTCCGGAAAGGTGGAGGGCAATATCTATGCAACGGACAAGATAGAGCTTCTGCCCAGTGCAAATGTCCAGGGAAATCTTTACTCAACAAAGATTGTAATATCAGAAGGAGCTAATTTTCAGGGGAAGATAGATATGTCAGGAGGTTCAAAACCTGAATTTGTAAAGGAAAAACCTGTCTCTCTCCCCAAAGAAAACCTGAAAGCAAAGGATTAATCATGAAAAAGCCTAACTACAAAAAAACAATAATTGTTCTTTTTGTTATGGCAATCTTTATAAGCCCTGTCATCATCCTCCATGCTGAGAATAAGGTGGCAATCCTGAAATCTGCAGATACTCCGGATTTTAATGCGGTCAGAAACGGGTTTATGAGTGTTTTCTTCGAGGAATTCGAAGAATTTGATTGTCAGAATGATATAAATACTGCCAAAAGACGGATGGCTATAATAAGTTCTGAAAATTTCAGCGCAATTCTGGCTATCGGCACCATTGCAGCTCAGGCGGCAATAGAAGATAAGCCACAAGGTCTGATACTTGCCACCATGGTTCAAAACCCCGATACCCTTTCATCGGAAGCAGTGAATCTCTCGGTTATCGGCATGTATCCTCCTCTGGATTCCATGTTTGATAAGATTAAAAGCCTCAATGTGGCCAATCTCGGTATTCTTCTGAATCCTGACGAGAACGGCCAGTACCTGGAGAGGCTAAGAGTAGCAGCTTCCAGAAAAAATATTAATATTATCTCTCAGGAGGTGAATTCACCAAGGCTGGTACCCGCAGTTTTTCAGCAGATTCAGGACCAGATTGACGCCTTCATGTTTCTTACCGATTCAATATATTCCATGAAGGATTCCATAGATTTTATCCTGCAGACCTGCACTCAGGGAAAGATTGTAACAATAGCCCCGACCAGCAGCCTGGTGGCTCAGGGAGCATTTTTAAGCATATCCAGCGACTATGTTGAGATAGGAAGGATGGCTGGCCAGATGATTATGGACCATTTCAGCAATAAAAGGCTGCCTCTTTTTAGGGAGCCCTCATCGGTACTAATTTCTTATAATGAGAAAACCGCCAGAAGCCTGGGCATTGTAATACCTCAGGAAATTGAAAGAGATGCAAAAGAGGTTATCAGGTAGTAACTGATGTTTAAGAACCTCAATATCACCCTGAAAATCTCCATTATACTGATATTGATATTCATTTTCTTCATTACCCTCTTTGCAATATTTAACATAATAAAGACCGGCGATCTCCTTAAAGATGCCTTTATCCTCAGGGGAAACAGCCTTGTAAACAAGCTCTCTTCAGATTCTTCATATTTTGTCAGCATGAGCATTACCATTGACCAGAGAAAAAACCTTGAAAAAGAGCTGATGAAGCTTATGGATGAGGATGATTTCCTTTATGCCTTTATCTATGACAGAAGCGGGAAAGTGCTGGCTGTGCAGGATAATTCAGGAATGAGTTTAATAAGGGATGTCAGTGCGGGACTGGTGCTGGACCCGCTGAAGCAGAGAATTTTCAGCCATGATGGAAATAATCCGGTATCAGAGATTAAAAGGTATGAAGAATATAAGGGAAATGTATTTGAATTTTTTCTTCCCGTAACCATAGATCTTGATATATCTTCCTCGAACGATATATTTGCCGACAGGGCTTCTGCCCAAGGCTATGACAATAAGATTGGCGGTGCTGTCATCGGGCTCAGCTACAGCAGAGTTCAAAACCAGCTGAATAACCTGATAGTTGTTTTAATCATACTTGTGCTTTTTCTGTCAGCCCTTATATATACAATCATTTTTTTCTTTATAAAGTTTATCCTGCTCAAACCCATGTCTGCCATTCTTTCCACTTCCAGCAAGATAGCTGACGGGAATCTGACCGAAAGAGTTTATGTAAAATCCAATGATGAGCTGGGTGAGCTGAGCAATATGTTCAACAAAATGACTGAACAGCTCTGCACGATGATAAGCCAGGTCATATCGAGCCATCAGAGAATGGACCGCACCACCTTCGACCTTGACGAAGCTATAAAAAATGTCCTTCACACCATAGATACCCAGACCAAGGACATCAAGAACATGTCCCATTTCCTCTCCGATATGATGGTTTCCATTCAGAATATTGCAAGCAACATTCAAAAGCTTCTTATGTATGCAGAAGATACCTCATCTTCGGTCCTGGAGATGACAGCATCCATAGACGAGGTTCTTGACAATACCGAGAATCTTTCAAATTCTGTATCTGAAACAGCATCATCTGTCGAAGAAATGGCGGTTTATTTCAAGCAGATTGCAAATAATGTGAATGTATTGAGAAAATTTGCCGAAGATACATCCAGTTCCATGGCTGAGATGGAAGTAGCCATCAAGCAGGTGGAGATAATTGCAATGGATTCAATGAACCTCTCCATAGAGGTTTCAAAGAATTCGCAGGATGGAATGGATGTTGTGCAGAGAAATATTGATATAATGCAGGATATCAAAGAAACGGTATTTTCTTCAGTCCAGGTTATAGAGAGGCTCGGAAAGAGATCCGAAGAGATAGGCGAAATCCTCAATGTAATCAATGATGTCGGAGAACAGACCAACCTTCTTGCCCTTAATGCCGCCATCATTGCCGCCCAGGCAGGAGAGCACGGGAAAGGATTTGCTGTTGTAGCAGATGAGATCAGGGACCTTTCAGAAAGGACAGCCAACAGCACCAAGGAGATAGCCAACCTTATAAAAGCCCTTCAGGATGAGGCCTCAAATGCAGTGAAATCCATGCGTATGGGAAGTGAGAATGTTGAGAAGGGTTTCGAGCAAAGCCGTCTTACGGGTGAAGCCCTCAGGAAGATAAATGAATCGGCATCCAGATCAACCGATATGGCCAAAGAAATAGCAAAAGCCACTAAAGAGCAGACAGAAGGCTCCAAGCTGGTTACCCGGGAGGTTGAAAAAGTAACTGAGATGATTCTCCAGATAAACAGAGCTACTGAAGAGCAAACAAAAAGCTCCGAGCTTATAATGAGGGCGGTCAATGATATGCGGAACCTCACAAAACAGGTGAAAAAGGCAATGGTTGAGCAGTCCCTTGGTTCAAAACAGATTGCCAAGGCTGTCGAGAATGTTACGGACATGACAGACTCTATAAACAAGGCTACCCAGGAGCAGAAGACCAACAGCGAGGAGATACAGAAGGTTATAAGCACCCTGGGAAACAGCGTGGATTTGAATGCAAAGAATATTAACATTATGGACAATGCACTCAAGGAGCTGAAAAGGCAGGCATCAATCCTCAGAGATGCCATTTCCAAATTCAAAGTATAATAAGCTCTCATTTTATGTATAATAGAACAGCAGTAATCATTCTGGCCGCCGGAACCGGGAGCAGGTTTAAAACAAGCCGGAACAAGATGGTTTTTGACCTTATGGGTAAACCTGTCTTTTCCCATGTCCTTGACTGCGCAAAAACCCTTTCCAGCAATATTACCGCGGTACTCGGACATCATAATGAAAAGCAGGTCATGGATATTTGCCCCGGTCTTGATTATATCATTCAGGAAAAACCTTTGGGAACCGGGGATGCCCTTATAAGATACCATCAAATCAGGGGAGAGAGCCATGGTGATGATGAATTTCTCCTGATACTTCTGGGTGATGTTCCCCTTGTATCTGCAAATACACTTTCCGGGTTCATTGAATATTTCAGAAAGGAAGGCCTGAAGGCAGGATTTATTTCTACCAGGCTTGACGATCCCAGGGGTTATGGCAGGGTTATAAGGAACCAGGATAATTTTTGTGAGGCAATAAGGGAAGAAAAAGAGCTTAAGGGAAAAGAAAGGGAATTAAATGAAATCAATACGGGGATTTTTCTTTTCAGATTCAGCTTTCTCGGACGATACCTGCCATACCTTGAACCCCACAGCCATAAGGGTGAATATTATATAACGGACCTTGTTGAGATTTCTGCCAGGGCAGGAGAAAGAACAGGGGTGTACTATTCGCCTGAATGCAGGGAATTTATGGGGATAAACAGCCTTAAAGACCTTAATGAAACCAGAAATGAATTAAGGAAACATATTAACCAGAGACATATGGAAAATGGAGTAGATATTATAGATCCTCAGACTGTTTTTATAGATATAGAAGCTGAGATAGGTAAGGATTGCGTTATATTTCCAAATAATATGATAAAGGGTAGTACAAAGATAGGCGAGGACTGTTTTATCGGGCCCTGCAATTATATAGAGAACTCCTGTTTTGAAAAGGGCGTAAGGGTTCATGGCCACTGCCACATCAAAGACAGCACTGTGGGCAGTTATACATCAATAGGCCCCTTTGCCCACCTGAGAATGAACAACCGTATATCAGGCAATGCAAGAATTGGAAATTATGTGGAAATAAAGAAATCCTTTATCGGAGAGGGCAGTAAAGTGCCTCATTTAAGCTATGTAGGGGATGCTGAGGTTGGAAAAAACGTAAATATAGGAGCCGGAGTCATTACCTGCAATTATGACGGAGAGAAAAAGCACCCGACTGCCATCCATGATAATGCTTTCATCGGAAGCGACAGTCAGCTTGTAGCCCCTGTTACCATCGGCGAGGGCGCTTATGTCGCATCAGGAAGCACTATAGTTGTTGATGTCCCTCCTTATGCTCTGGGTATATCCAGAGCCAGGCAGAAAAACAAGGATGAATGGGTTAAAAAAAGGAAGGCCTAGTTTAGTATAAGGTTTTTAATGCGGCCCCAGAATCTGTTTGTTTCCAGAGATTCACCGCTGAAAAAGGCCGTACCGCCGAAATTTCCGGTTTCATAAATAACATTATAAGAGTTTGTGATATAGCTGAAGGGGTGATTCTTTTCCCTTTTGAGAGTAAGATAGGCACCAATTCCGGGTATAATCCTTGGATGATTTTCGGGTTTTACAAAGGTTATGTAGTCCTTCATGTGCTCTATGGACTGGGGGAAATAATAGGTCATCGGGAAAATAAGGTCCACCAGGTTTTCGTTAAGCCACATCGCCGGGTCCTGAAAATGGTTTTCAGCAGAAAATCCGGTTCCCTTCATTTTACCTATTACAGCCACTGATACTGTAATATCACTGGAACCGGACTTTATGAATTCTGAGAATCCCTTAAGGTGTTCATTTATTCTGTCTTTGATAAAGGCTTCATAGCTGGATTTTACATCAAGGGAATTGTATTCTTCCTGAATTTCTTCATTGTAAATGTATTTACTGCTGTCAAGACGAAAGTAATCAAAGTGAATGCCGTCAAGATCATAGTTTTTAATAAGCTCATCCAGTATTTTAATGATGTATTCATAAGTTCCCCGGTGTGCAGGATGCAGGAAGATGTAGCCTTTCGATGAAGGCAGATTGCCGTTCCTGTCCTTCGCCAGCAGTGGGCCCAGTTTCCTGACAGGCAGAATAATACTGTTTTTAACAGCAAGTTTTGCTCTTTGTTGATGCTCTATGGGGAAGGTGTTTATCCATGCATGAATCTGCAGATTGTGCCTTCTGCAGGTAGAAACTGCGAATTCCAGAGGATCCCAGCCCGGATCTTCCCCTATTATGCCCTCAAGACTAAGGAGATGGCTGAAGGGCTCAATAGCGCTTTTATAAAATACATCTCCGCTTCCGCGGACCTGGAAGATTATGTCGGTTATTCCGCTTTTTGAGGCGTTAATAATGATTGTTGAGAGTATTTCCTGTATCCTCTGGCTGTAATCCGCCTGGGTTGAAAAATCCTTCCTGCTGATTAAATGGGCGAAATCAAACCTGCTTATCCACAGAAAGCTCCTTTTTAATAAAATCCTTTCCTTTTCTTTGAAAAATGAGAATTTTTTATGTTCCAGGAGTATTCCATTGCCGTAATAGTTGATACCAAGAGTGTGAAGACCGTCCCGGAGCTCTGAAAGCCTGATTCTGAATGACTGGCTTACTGACTCTCTGGAAGTCCTTATCTCCTTCCCCGCATTGAATACAATACCTATGGAATCGGATTTGTCATGATTGGTAATGAAAATGTGGCGGTTATCTTCAAATCCTCTGTATTCAAAGCTGAAGGCAGTGTCATGAACCGGTCCTGCCTGAAGAAGAGAAAGCAGAGTAAGGCATAGTATCATAGATCTGAATAGTGGCATGTAAAGATTTTAACCATTTATTGGTCATATCGTCAAGAATAATAAAAAGGGCTTAAAATTATGGTGATTTCTTGTTTTTTCTGCTAATATTCTAATATGGATGCAGTTATACTGAGTGCAGGATATGGAAAGAGGCTTCTGCCTATAACCCGGTTTTACCAGAAAGCAGTCCTGGGTGTATACGGTATCCCTCCCCTTCTGTATCAGATTTACAATCTTAAGCAGAAGGGAATTAAACAATTTTTTATTAATATGCACCATGGGAAAGATACCCTGAAAAAGCTTTTAGCAGCATTCCTGCCGCCTGATGGTGATACAGCGGTTAATCTGATAGAAGAAAATGAGATACTTGGAACTGGCGGTGCTTTAGTGAATTTGAGAAAACTGCTATCTGATGATTTTCTGGTTATTAACGGCGATTCCTACCTGGACATTGATCTTGATTCGTTTTACAGATTTTTTAAGCAGTCCGGTTGTGTTTCTGCTTTAATGCTTGGAGACAGAGAGAACAGGAACATATCAGGAATAGGCATGAAGGCCGGGCTCATAAACTGCATAGATATAAGAAAACAGGCAAAACTGCCCTATATGTTCTACGGCTGTCATCTGATCAACAGGAAGATATTTGATATCTGCAGTAGATCAGGTTATGCGGATATTATAACAGATATTTACAGCACACTCATTAAAGAAAGGCTTCTGGCGGGATACGGGGTAAAAAAGCCTCTATTTGATATCGGCACCTTTTCTAATATAAGAGAAGGCCTTAGAGACCTTACAGGCTCTTCATTTGAAGTTATTAATCTTAAGGATTTCTGTACCTATGATCCGAAGGGGAATTCCCTTTATTTCAACACCTGCCCTGATACCAGCCCGGAAAGAATTATAAACTCAACCCTGTCCTTTGATGTCCGTGTTTCAAAAAAGGCCAGGATTAAAAATTCAGTTATCATGCAGAATAATTATATAGGGCCTGAGGAAAGAATATCAGAATCCGTTGTACCGCCGGGTTTTTTCAGCAGTTGTCTGTGTTCTGAGCAGAGGTAGAATGAACCTGTTATAACCGTGAGAGAACCGGGAGCCAGCATTTTAGACTCAGAAAGGATTTGGTATGTCTCGCAAATGTTTTTTGAGTGTTTATGACTGAGGCAAAGACCCTTAAGCTGTGAGTCCTTTTTGAAATCATGGTTCCTTTCACTGGAGATGTCCTGAAAGATTGTAAAATCAGGTTTGTATCGGGTAATTACTTCAAGCATTCCCTTTATATCCTTATCCTTAAGGCATCCGAATATAAGAATTTTTCGTTTTAACGGCCATTTTTCCTTTATATTACAAAAAAGGATTTCAAGGCTGTCTTTATTATGCGCTGCGTCTATGATGAAAAGCCGATTCGGTTTCCTTACAACCTCAAAACGGCATGGCAGATTGAAAGATTTCATGGAAAAGCATGCTTTACCCAAAAGCTTTGGGGTAATACGGGATGCCACTGCCAATGCAAGACAGAGGTTGTAAAGGTGAAATCCAGGATAATTGCGGGGTATTTTCATATCTACTGCCTGATCCCTTCCTGGGTAAAATCTTATGTCTGTCCCTTTTTTCTCATAATGAAAGCCCTTGCCATAGGAAATTAATGAGTAGTTTTTAAGGCGTTTTTCATATTTTTTTATGTCAATATATCTCTGAAAACCCAGATAAAGGGGCTGACCCTTTCTTGCTACAGCTATTTTTTCCAGAAATATCCTGTCGCAGGTATCTCCCAGTATAGCGGTATGGTCAAGGCTTATTGAGGTTATAACTGCAATCCTGTCATCAGGCAGGCAGTTTACGGCATCAAGCCTTCCTCCAAGCCCTGCTTCAAATATATCAGCCCCGGTATCCTTTTCATCGAAATACATCTTTGCCATGAGGGTGAGAACCTCAAAGACTGATGGAGAAAAGCAGGAGGATCTGGTATTTTTAAAATCCTGATAAATAGGCATAACAGTCTGATAGATCCTGTCGAAATCCCGGCTGGATATCTGTCTGCCGTTAATGACGATTCTTTCATTAACCCTGTAGATGTGGGGAGATGTGAAAAGCCCGACTTTTTTATAGACCTTTTTTAGTATTTTGTAGAGGAAATGGCAGGTTGAGCCCTTGCCCTTGGTGCCTGCAACAATTATGAGGGGCTTTTTCTTATGAGAGGGGCATGCATGGTTAAAAAATTCCTTCAGTATAAGGAACCTGTCCCGGGAAAACCCCAGGTCAGCAATTCCCCTTTTTTCATAATTGGCCAGGCTGTAAAGATCGTTGATGCAATCCGGTTCAGAATTTTGTGCCGAGTATCTTGGAGAATTCCTGGTTTTCATAAAGGTTGATCAGGTCTTTGTCATTCTCAGCAATAAATTTTAAAGTAGGATCAAATTTTACTGCATCCTTAAGGCTTTTTATGGCGTTTTTTGCATCGTTTTCTTTCGCATAGGCACAGGCCAGGCAGTAAAGGTTATAGGAATTATGAGGTTCTGTCTTTGCAATTGCCCTGAAAACCCTGAGAGCCTCCTTGGGACTGCCTATCTGAAGGTATATTATGCCTTCAGTTATCTTGGATTCAATATCCCTTGCTGTTGAATCAGGCTTTTCAAGGTCTGACAGGTAATTATAGTAGGATTTTGCCTTACAGCATATATCTATTTCAGAGCTGAAACTGGTAAATATCTCAAGAAAAAGATCTTTTACCGCTTTTCTTTGAGGTTCAAGAGGTTTTTGCTTATCTATCTGATGAAACTTCCTGATGGCATTCTCATATAGCTCAATGGCTTTTACCCTGTGGGCTATGTCAGCTTTTGTCCTGGTATCCAGCATAATATTACTGGCTTGTCTGGTTTTGGAAGATTTTTGGGATGTTTTTCCCTCTGAAACCGGTTTCGCTGGTTTTTCATCAGGTACTGAAACCTTATCCAGCCTGTCCGGGGAGGAAGCATAAGAAAGCTTCAGCCTTTTCAGTTTGTTAGTGACAGCACTGACGGTTATTCCAAGATGCCTGGCTATGTCAGGAACAGTCATCTTAAAGTGATTCTGCTTTAAGAATTCAATATCCAGATCAGTCCATTTCTTTCTGTTACTCAATGTAAATCACCCCTTGTTTCAATGTATATTTGTATTATGAGCCTCTAAAATTAGATGTATATTATAAGCATTAGGCTTCTTGTCAAGGATTTAATTTTATATGATTTTTTTTTTGCCATTTTGATACTATTTGTATATAGATTCACTAATGGATGACATCAGAAGAAATGCTCTAATTATCTTTAATCAGGTCATATCACCGGATAAACTGCTTTCCCTCGTTAATGATGAAGAATACCTGTGCAGGGTGTATGACTGGGTTTGCAGGTCGGATATTGGCAGGCTTGGGAATATACTGCCAAACCCCGGCAGGCATAAAGATCAGCTCAGCCTGGATTTCCTGCATACTCAGCTGGAAAAGGCTGAGAAGAACAGCATCAGAATTATCACCTGCCTGGATGATGAATACCCGGAAAGACTGAAAAATATCTACCAGCCCCCGCCCGTGGTCTATATAAGAAACAGCCTTATTAAAAGCCCGTCCCTGGGGGTCGTGGGCACCAGAAAAGCCACACCTTACGGGAAAAATGCTGTCAGCCATATTATTCCCGGGCTGGTTTCGCAGGGTGTATCCATAATCAGCGGGATGGCTTACGGCATAGATTACTATGCCCACAGGGTATGCCTTGAGAATGGCGGGTATACTGCAGCTGTCCTGGGGACAGGGATGGACATAGTATATCCATCCCAGAATCAGGCTCTATACGACATGATAATAAAGCAAAACAGCTGTCTTGTATCTGAATACCCCCTGGGCTATACTCCCACCAGATATAGCTTTCTTCAGCGAAACAGGATCATAAGCGGTCTTTCGGACGGCATACTGGTTGTAGAAAGCAAGGAAAGGGGAGGAGCTCTGTCCACTGCTAATTTTGCCCTGGAGCAGGGCAAAGATGTTTTCAGCATCCCTGGGTCAATATTTTCCCTTCAGTCGGCGGGATGCAATAATCTCATAAAACAGGGTGCTGTCCCTGTCACAGATCATGAGGACATACTCTTTGCCATGAGAAATAATATTAATATTCAGGAAGCATTTAAAGAAACAAAGAAAGAAACCAGGAGTATAACAGAAGAAGAGGCCTTGGTCCTGGAGCTTATGGATATGGGCATTACAGGTTTTGAAAGTCTTATGGACAGGCTGAGTTTTGACATAGGATACCTGTATAATTTATTGTTTGATTTAGAGAGAAAAGGGTATATAAGAAGGGAAGCAGGGAACAGGTATCTCAGAATTATCTGCAAAGGAGACAATTGAATGGCAAACAGCGATTTCTTAAAGCTTTTGGGGCTTATAATAGATAAGCTTTCAGAAGAGAATGATATTGATATTGATTTAAATGAAGAATTATTTAAATATCTGGAATCCAACGGTTATGAAAATGCGGACATAGACAAGGCATTCAAGCTTGTAAAGAGACTGATGAATATTGGAAGGGAGGAGAAGGAAAAATTCTTCATCTCTGAAGACCAGGGTTTTGGAATAAGGATCTATACTCCTGAGGAAACCTTCCTTTACAATCATGGCGTACTTAAAAGACTGTTCTATTTAAGGGATATCTATTTTATAGAGGACGAGGTTATTGAAGAGATAATAGATATTCTTCTGGGTCTCAGCGTCGATGATGAGATAATAAGCGAGGATTTTATAGATTCACTCCTAAATACCATATTCCTGGATAATAACTCCTTTGACAGAATTGCCGGCATTTCATCCAGCAGGAAAAGACCGGATACTGTTCATTAAGAAAGCTTTATATGTCAAAATTAGTTATTGTTGAATCCCCCAAAAAAGCCAAAACCATATCAGGGAAGCTGGATGACAGCTTTAAGGTTGTATCAACCAAAGGGCATATAAAGGATCTTCCCAAAAAACGCATCGGAATTGATGTTGAACACAATTTTGAATGTGAATGGGTTACGGTTCCGGGCAAGGAAAAACTCATAAAAGAGATAATCCAGCTGGCAGAAAAGTCAGACCAGATACTGCTCGCTTCTGACCCTGACAGGGAAGGAGAGGCGATAGCCTATCATATCCATGAACTCCTTAAAGAAAAAAATGCGAATATCAAGAGAATAGTATTCAATGAAATAACACAAAACGCCATAATCAACGCAATAAAATCGCCAAGGGACATTGATTGGCACCTCTTTGAATCTCAAAAAGCCAGGAGGATACTGGACAGGCTTGTGGGCTTTCTGCTGAGCCCCCTCCTTATATACTTCCTTAAGAGGAACCTGAGCGCGGGAAGGGTCCAGTCCATCGCCCTTAAGCTTATTGTTGATCAGGAGAAAGCTATTCTGGCATTCATCCCCGAAGAATACTGGAGAGTTTATGGTATTTTCACCCATGATAATCATGATATCGAGCTTGAACTGAAAAAGATTGACGGTAAAAAGCCTGATATTACCAATGGGGATTCTGCAGGCAAGATAGAAATAGAGCTGAAAAAATCAAAATACATGGTTGCTGATGTATTGAATGATCATGTAAATAAGACGCCCCCTGATCCCTTTAAAACCAGCACTCTTCAGCAGGAAGCCAATATAAGGCTTGGTTTCAGCGGTAAAAAGACCATGATGATAGCCCAGGGACTTTATGAGGGCAAGAATATAGGAAAAGAGGAAGCAGGGCTTATAACATATATGAGAACTGACTCAGTCAGGGTGTCCGAAGAGGCAAAGACAGCTACCCGGGCCTTTATCCTCAATGAGCTGGGTCTTGATATTGCTTCCCGGGACAGAGCTGCCGGCAGGGCCAAAGCAGGAGATATAAAGATACAGGATGCCCACGAGGCTATAAGGCCTGCAGATCCTGCCCTGACCCCCCAGAGCATTGCAAAATACCTCGGACGAGATGAATTTAAGCTTTATGACCTTATATGGAGAAGATATATCGCGTCCTTCCTGAAAAATGCTGTCTATAAAAGGCTTTCTGTTCATATAAAAGGGGACGACCGGTTCCTCTTCGAAGCTGATTTCCTTAAGCTGGATCAGGAGGGTTTCCTTAAAATCTACAAGCCAGTCAGCATGGTCAGGACAGTGGAATCCATGCCTGAGATTAAAAAAGGGGACAGGGTAAGTCTGAAAGATATAAGACCTGAACAGCACTTTACAGAACCCCCCAAAAGATTCTCCGAAGCGACACTTATCAAAGCACTGGAGAAGCAGGGAATAGGAAGACCCTCAACTTATGCCACCATACTGGATACACTTAAAAAGAGGGATTATATAAGACTTGAAAAAAAGACCATATATCCGCTCCCCATAGGCGTTTTTGTTACAGGCATTCTTGATTGCTTTTTCAAAAGCATTATTAATGTGCATTTTACTGCAGAGATGGAGGAAAAGCTGGACGCTGTGGAACAGGGCAGAGATGACTGGGTTGAGATGATCAGGAATTATTACAGACTGCTGCATAAGAGTGTCAATACAGCAAAAAAGGAGATGTCAAAGGGACTTCGCACAGAGGTTGAGTGCCCGGTATGCGGTTCAGGAATGACTGTGAGGTTCAGCAGCAAGGGTGAATATCTTGCCTGCAGCAATTATCCTGCCTGTACTGCCAAAAGAAAACTGGGTTTTGATGATAAGTTCAATCCTGCGATAGAGGATGAAAAGGAGCATAACCATAAATGCCCCTCCTGCGGTAAAAAGCTTTTGCTTAAAAAAGGCAGGTATGGTGAATTCTATGGCTGTGAGGGATATCCCGAATGCAAATATACTGAACCCCTGGAAAAAGAGCCGAAACCGGGCTTGACACTGGATATGCTTCCTGACAGCCGAAAGCTGTGCAGTCTCTGTAATTCAGAGCTGAAGATCGCAGGAGGGCCTTATTCCAATTATATGCTCTGTCAGAACCCTGAATGCAGGGCCAAGTCCCCGGTCAGGACCGGTATACCCTGCCCTGATGAAAAATGCGGGGGGGAGCTTGTTGAAAGGCACAAGCAGAACAGGCCCTATTATGCATGTTCAAACTATCCTAAATGCCGGATCACTGTGCCCTTCCGGCCTGTTGCCAGAAAATGCCCGGAATGCGGGTATAAGGTAATGTATCTGACGGAGTCCAGGACAAGGACTTCGGTTATCTGCGCCAACAGGGAGTGTAAATACAGGGAAATTACAAATAAAAACGGTGATTCTAGTAAATAATGTCAAAGTTACCCTGATGCAGGTTTGGGTCAAGGCGTATTGACAGATTGGGATGATTGCTCCCGAAAATATCATTCAGTATCAGATCCCTGTTCTTATAGAAATCCTGGGCTATATCCGGATGTATCCTAAGGGTAAATTCCTGGTTTTTTATCTTTCTGAGGTTCATGGAGATTTCTTTGTGGATTTCGGATAGAACCGTCATACTGTTCTTTATCGTTCCCTTCCCCTGGCAGTAGGGGCAGGTTCTGGTCATCAGCTTTTCCAGACTGATTTTAACCCTCTTACGGGTCATTTCTATAAGCCCCAGCTTACTAATCTGAAGTATGGTAGTCTTGGCCCTGTCATTCTTGAGTTCATTTTCAAGGGTTGAGAAAATGAGCTCCCTGTTTTCCACCTCTTCCATATCTATAAAATCAATAATTATAATACCCCCCAGGTTTCTAAGCCTTACCTGCCTGACTATTTCCCTGCATGCCTCTATATTGGTCCTTACTATGGTTTCCTCCAGTGATTTACTGCCGAGGTATTTTCCTGTATTAACATCAATGGAAACCAGTGCCTCTGTCTGGTCAATAACTATATACCCTCCTGATTTCAGCCATACCTTCCTTTTTAGTGCCTTTACCACTTCGGTTTCTATATTAAACTTGTCAAAGATAGGGGTGCTTGATGAGTAAAGCTTGACCCTGTCTGTAAGGTGAGGGAAAAATTTGTTAACGAAATCGAGAAGTTCTGTATAGTCGTTCTGGTTGTCAAGTATGAAGGAGGATATGTCCGAAGTGAAGACATCCCTTGCCAGCCTCTGGATAATCCCCAGGTCTTTATGAAGCAGGCTGGGGGCTGAAACCTTGTCATACCTTTCTTTTACTTCAGTCCAAAGCTTCTGAAGAATTATCATATCCCCCTTCAAATCTCCCTCTTCATGGCCTTCGCATGCTGTCCGGAGGATATATCCGCCTTTGCTGTCATGTATCCTGTCCATAATATCACGAAGGCGCTTGCGCTCCTGTTCCGAAGATATCCGTCTGGATATCCCGATATGCTGTATAGTAGGCATATAAACCACATATCTGCCCGGAAAGGACACATGGGAAGTCACTCTCGGTCCCTTGGTCCCAATGGCTTCTTTGAGTACGTGGACAAGGATCTCCTGCCCCTCGATAAGGAGGTCATCAATATTGCTGTTCGGTTTCCTGTCGTCATTAGCCTCTTCAATGTCCTGTTCTTCTTCTTCCCCTGAATCAAGGGTTTCCGGAAAATAATGTACATCATCCACATAAAGGAAGGCGTCTTTGCCTATGCCTATGTCTACAAAGGCAGCTTCCATGCCGGGAAGCACCCGGGTGACCTTACCTTTGTATATATTGCCGGCAAGACGTGTCTGGCTTTTCCTTTCAATGTAGAGCTCGCACAGCTGACCGTCTTCCAGAAGGGCAACCCTGGTCTCAAAGGGATTTGTTGATGCAATAAGTTCTTTATACATTGTTATTTTTTAAAGTTTTTATACTACTTTATACAATATCCGTTTAATTTAGGTTTCAATAAAAGTTAATAAATAATCATGGGTTAGTTCTCATAAGCAAAAAAGGAGTTCGGCCTTCCATAGGTGTGTTTACGGCAAAGGTAGAGGTAATACAGGTAGCAATGGGGCTGATTTCTCACCCTGGATTCAAGAATCCCTGCATATCTTTGAAGGACTGCACCCATGAAATCCTCTTTTGTTAATCCTTCGGTACCGCAGTTTAAAGGGGGTGTAAAGCATATTTTAATCCTGTCTCCCTGTCTTACAGGGAAAACCGGTATTATGGATGCTCCCGTGATAAAGGCAAGCTTAAGGGGTCCCTCTGAAAAATATGCATCTTTGCCGAGGAATTTTGCTTTAATGAATTTTCTCCCTGCTCTGCCGTCTGCTGCTATGCCTACGGTATGGCCCCGCCTCAGATAAGCCAGGGCCTGGCGAAGTCCTGTTTCATGGCTGATGAAATCAGCTCCGGTCCTTTCAAAAAGCCTGTCTTTAATACGCAGTATTTTTAGCTGAGCCTTGTCGGTTATATCGTTTTCTTTTACCAGGTCTGTGGGTGAAAGCCCCACCTGGTGGTAACCGGAAATAGAGCTCAGGGCAGGGATTATGCCAGCGTTCGGCCCGAAATGGGATATGAAGAGGATCTTTCCTTCGGGGCATTTTTCAAGGACCTCATGGTTTTCAAAGTCTGCAGTCCTTCTAAGTTTTGAGGGCTTTGAGAAATAAAAGATATCAGTTTCATTTAAAATATGCTCTATTATTGCCTTTTTTGCTGTGCCTTTTCCTGAAAGGCCTGTAAATTCAGCCTCACATTCGAGTTCTTTTATCCTTTTTCTGAAAACCACTGGCGCTATCGGGGACAGGCAATGTATAATTCTCCACATTGCAGCAGGGGGTATTATAGGGGACAGTGGCCTGAAAAAGCCCCATATTAGAAATCTTGATATATTTCTGATAATTCTTGAAATCATTGTGCTCTGAGATATAATAAGACCAAAAGAATGATTAGCAAGGAAAAGATAAAATTCTACCTCTATGATGATAAAAGTACTGCAGGAAAGGCAGTTGACCTGTTTTTAATTATTGTCAATATTATGGCGATTATCCATTATATTGTTGAGGTTGAAACAGTTGATCCCTCAAAACTGAAACTGCTTTTCATCCTTGAAATCATCTTTGTTTCAGTATTTATAGCAGAATATATGTTAAGGCTCCTGGTTGCGGAAAACAAAAGGAAGTTTGTTTTTTCTGTTTATTCATTCTTTGATATCCTGTCCATAATCCCTATTGCCTTCACAATCTACAAGATTGGATTTTTAAGGATACTCAGGGTTTTCAGGATACTTAGATTCCAGAAGTATCTTGAGAATGAGTATTTCTTTTTCGGCAGGATAAAGCCTTACCAGCTCCAGGTTATGAGGCTTATATTCATCATAATTACCATAGTCCTTATTTCAGCAGGATTTATTTACTCTATCGAGGGAAGGGAAGGCACAAACACATTAAAAAGCTTCCTTGATGCTGTCTACTTTACTGTGTCTACTGTTACAACAGTGGGATTCGGGGATTTTACGCCCTCAACCAATGCCGGTAAGCTGGTAACCATCGGAATAATATTAAGCGGTGTCTTACTGCTTCCCTACAGCCTGGGCAGGCTTATCAAGACAATCATTGAAACAAAACCTGCTGAGGATGCCAAATCCGTGTGCAGTTTCTGCCACCATGCAAACCCTTCAGGGATTGATAAATGCGAAGTATGCCAGAAACCCCTTGAAAAGAATGATATTTAGAAAGCTGGCTGTAATCCTGCTTCTGCTTAGCCTTTTATCCCTTTATTTAACTCCTCTCATGCCCTTTGTGCTTTTTTTGTACCTTTTCTTTTTTGTTATTTATTTTTACAATATGATAAAAATCAACAGCAATGCCTTCGGGGAGATTATCTGCAGCATGCCTGGAGAAGGATGTAAGTCGGTTTATCTTACCTTTGACGACGGTCCGGATTTGACCAGTACACCTGCTATACTCAGCCTTCTGGAAAGGGAAAAGGTTCCTGCAACCTTCTTCCTTACAGGAAAAAAGGCTGAAAAAAACCGGGAAATAACCCGGGCTATAATATCAGCAGATCATGGCCTGGGCAACCACACCTATACACATAACAATTTTCTGACCCTGTCTTCAAAAAAGACGATATGCAGAGAAATCAGCATGACAAACAAGCTTCTGAGGGATGAATTCAATTATGAATGCAGGCTTTTCAGGCCCTGTGCGGGGCTGAAGGATATGTACATAATGGATTCAGCAAAAAAGCTGGGGATGAAGGTAATAGGCTGGAACAGAAGATCCCTGGATACCGTGAGCAGAAGCCCTCAAAGGGTATTCGGCAGGCTGGCAGACATCCATGCGAAAAACGGAGACATCCTTCTTCTGCATGACCGGCCCACAAAACTCAGCCTGGAGGATAAGCTCCTGGTAATAGGGATGGTGATTGAGTTCTACCGGGATAAAGGGTTTATTTTCCTGAAAATGGAATGAAAAAAGGCTCAGACCTGAAGGTCTGAGCCTTGAATCATAGCCCCAGGAATTTGCTATCCGGCAATATTCCTGACAGCATTCATCTTGGTATCGTGAGCGTTTTTCATGGTATTCTGAAGCAGCTGCTGGAGCTGTGAAAGCTGCTGCTGGAGCTGTTGCAGCTCTGTCTGCTGGCTCTGGGACAGCTTCTCTGAGCCGCTGGCTTTTTTTGCTGCATCTTCCAGCTTTTTTTCAGTCTTTTCAATAAGCTGGCTCAGTACCCTGGACAGGAAATCTTCTATGCTCTCACCGGGTTTACGGGATGTTCCCCCGGTCTGCTGAGATTGCTGGGCCTGATCAGTCTGCTGAGCCTGCCCAACCTTCTGCCCTGCCTCAAAACCGGCCCTGAAACCGGAAGCCCTGCCGGCCATGTATCCCCTGAGGAAGTTGCCGATGGTAGGCCTGTTCATTGCCCCGAAACCGGAAGGCCTGAACATGCCTCCCAGGCCTTTCTGAAGGGTCTGGGCAAAATCCCCGATCTTGTTGAAAAGATTGCCCATGCTCTTTGCTATGGAGCTGATTCCGCCGAGCATGCCCATGGGGCCCTGGGTTATTGCGCTGATTGCTTTGCCTATAGCACCCATATTCGGGAGAATTTTGGATGCAATACTTGAAACGATGCTACCGATAAACGGCATTTTAAGTACCTCCTGTATATTTTTTTCAGGAGGATATCAAGTGTTTGGGATCCTTTTTCAAGAATTCCAAGCATTTAATATCCTTCTTTCCTATATTATCTGTACTGCTTGGATTTTGTTGCTAAAAAAATTATATTTCTTGAATATTTTTTCAATGAATATATTATTTTACTGATGAATACTACATGATGAAACCTGGTTAAGGAGTTATATATATGCATTTGTCAAGGTACAAAAAGGGAGATATTGATATCATTGAGATAGGCGGAAAGCTTGAGGACAGCCATTCCCAGGAATTTATAGATTATATCGACGAAATAATCAGTGCAGGCTCAAGCTATTTAATAATAGATATGAACAGTCTTGATTATATAAGCTCAAGCGGGCTTGGGGCAATCTCAGCAAAACATATAAGCCTGAGCATAAGAGGGGGGAAATTGATACTGACTCAGATGAAACCGAATATAGAGAAGGTATTTCAAATCACCCGCATATTACGGATAATACCAAACTACCCTACTCTGAAAGATGCCCTGGAAGACCTGGAAAGGCAAAAACCAGGCAGTTAGCCCTTATATCCGGCCTTTTCAAAAAGCAATGTCCTGGTAAAGACAGGGATGAACCTGTAATCAGTAAGGAGCTGGCCTGCTCCCTCTTCTCTGTCCACCAGGCACAGGACTGCCTCAACCCTGTGGCCTTCCTCCTCAACAGCTCTTATCGCTGACAGGGTTGACCCCCCGGTTGTTGCCACATCATCCACGATTATTACGCTGGAACCGCCTTCTATATGTCCCTCTATCCTCTTTTTTTTGCCATGCCCCTTGGCTTCCTTTCTTACCAGAAATCCGTCTACCGGCATATTATTCTGCCAGGATACCACGGTAACAGCTGTTGTAATTGGATCTGCCCCCAGGGACAGGCCCCCTATGTACCTTGAATTAAGCCCAAGCTTTTTTATGGCATCAAAAAGCACATTGCCTATCAGGTATGAACCGCGGGATGACAGGGTGGTTATCCTTGCATCAAAGTAGAAACTGCTTTTCTTTCCTGATGCAAGGGTGAAATCTCCGAAGCTCAGGGATTTCTCAATTAGAAGGTCAAGTAGTTCTCTTTTAGTATTGTCCATATAAAGCTCCATTATAAAATTGATTTTTGATTTTTCATTGTTATTGTATTTTATTATTAGAAATAGCAAGATAAAAAGGAGAATGAATTGGATATCAAACTGCCATTATTGCTCAATATGCTAAAAGACCTTATTGATATTGATTTTAATGATAATATGAGCAGTGTCGAAAAGGAAACCGAGCTGAAAGATAAAATCAGGAAAAATGAGGCAAAGCTGAAGAACAAGGTTTTTGAGCTCAACGGTGAAAGGGAGATGCTCCAGGACAAGCTGGAGGATATTGAATCTATTATCATAAATATTGAATACCTTGTGGATTGGGCAAAATCCTGAAAGTACTGATACTGCTGATGAGCCGGCTGACATGAGAAAGCGGAGAGCCGTTGGACTGCTGTCTTTCGGCCTTGACAGCAGGCTCGCCTATGCAGTTATGAAAAGAGCCGGCTTTGAAATACAGCCGGTTTATATCGATATGGGTTTTTGTGCCTGTGACATACACAGGTTTTTTTCCGGCTGGGGCGATGAGGAAAGCATTTATGAAAACCTCATTATTATTGATGCTTTTAACAGGTTTAAGGACATACTCATAAATCCGCGTTTTGGCTATGGAAAGAACCTGAACCCTTGCATTGACTGCAAAATAATGATGTTTATGCTTGCAAGGGAAATCATGGAAGAAAGCTCCATGGACCTGATCTTTACAGGAGAAGTAAAGGGTCAGAGGATGATGAGCCAGATAAACAGGAATATGAATATTATAGAAAGGGAGGCAGGAACCCGGGGAAAAGTGTTCAGGCCTCTCTCTGCTAAGCTTTTTGAACCGGTAGAGCTGGAGAGGGAAGGCCTGATAGAGAAAAGCCGGTTCTACGGGTTTTTCGGAAAATCCAGAAAACCCCAGATAAAGCTCGCAGAAGCCTTGAATATCAGGAATTTTCCATCTCCTTCAGGGGGATGCCTTCTGACCTACCGGGGTTTTTCCCGGAAGGCTGGAGAGCTCCTTTCCTTTTATGGCCCAGATAAAATTACAAGGCAGAACGTTTCCCTTCTCAAAACCGGGAGGCATTTCTTTATTTATGATTCCCTGCATGCAATCATTGGAAGGAACCAGGATGAAAACAACAGGCTGATGGCTGTTAAAAATGCGGACTGGATTTTAACGCCGGCGGATGAGAAAGGGCCTTGCTCTATAATATTTGAGAAAAAACCCTGTGAAACTGCCATGGAAAAGTGCAGGTCGCTGGTCAGGAGATATTCAGACAATAACCCTGATATCCTTCAGTATAGAATACCCGGCTGAAAAATATTTTTGCTTTTAAGCTTCCAGGGATCTATAATTAGATGAAAGCATTTCTAAAAAGGGGGTATATTCCATGCCTGGATATAAGAAATATTGTGTGGGAGTCTTTCATTTTGCCAGCCCTTTCGGCGATGAGCTTGTAAAGCGTCTTAATGCGACTGAACCTTTCCTTATTGACAGCATTGAATACAAGATAACAGCTGATGATGTAAAGATACATGAATTCGGGCTTGAATGGGGTTCCTCCCACCAGCTTATAATAGACAGGGGCTCCCATGTCTACCAGCAGGCGAGGAATGTATTCAAAATGCTTTCCTTCAGGGGAGTCCATATAATAAATAATCCCTATTCCTTTGAATTCTTCATGAACAAGGATGTAGGCTACTATTATGTCAATATGCTCGGTGTTCCGGTACCCCCTACCTACAGCCTTCCCCCTCATGACAATTTCGGCTTTACTCCGGAGGAACTCCGCAATAACCTTTATTTCGACTGGGAAAAGATGATAGAAGAGGTTGGTTTTCCCATGTTTATCAAGCCTGCCCAGGGAAGGGGAGGGCTGAACACCTATGAAGTCAGAAATTACCAGGAGCTTTTAGAATACTATAACCGCTCCGGTGACTCGGTAATGAGCCTTCAGAAAAAGATAGACAGCAACAGGGGCTATATTGTCAGGACTCTGTGCATAGGCAGGAAGATACTCCCTGTAAAGTATATATTCAAAAATACTGACGGTCCTGAGTATATTTATGACGAATCCTTCCTGAGCCCTGAAGAAGGCAGGAAGGTAACAGAGTATGCCAGGATCATCAATTTTGTTTTCGGATACAAGATGAATTCTGTAGAATTTATAATCAAAGACGGCATACCGTGGGCAATTGACTTCAACAATCCGGTTCCTGACGGCAGGAAGGAAGCCCTGGGAGAAATCTATTTCAATGATTACCAGGAGGCTCTGGTCAATCTCGTGATTGAAACTGCAAAATCAGGTAAAATGTCGGAATTTATACCTCCTATGAATAAGATAGCAGAGCTGGCAAGGCTTGATATCCCGCCTTCAGAAAGGTGCAGGAGAATTCTTAAGCTTGCCGAAGATATGTACTATAATAGTTAGCATAAGCCATATTCCAAAAAAGGAGGAGCATATGAAACGATTACTTTCTCTGGCAGGCATTGTTTGCCTGTTCGCGTCCCTGCTGATCGCGGGTGATAACGCTATTTCGGAAAAGAAGATGGACCCTTTTGCTATTGTATGCATGCACTGCAACGGTTCTTATGAGCAAATGAACAAAGCCATTGAGGGATTCATCCAGGAATTTTTCAGCCAGAAACTCGTACCTGATGGCCCCCTTATGGGTATTTACTACAATTCACCCGACATGGTCAGTCCTGAAGAGCTTAAGTGGGCTGTCGGCTTTCCCGTTGTTGGCAATGTAAAGGTAAATGAGCCCCTGAAGCTGTGTCATTTCAAGCACGAGCTGGTGCTCTGCCATCTTTACAAGGGCCCCTACGAGCAAATGGCCAAGGCCTACGAGGCCATTGAAGCCTACATGAAGGAAAACAGCTACCAGTGGGACGGCCCTGCTTATGAGAGGTGGCTTGACAACCCCCAGGAAGTTAAACCCGAAAACCTGCGCACGGAAATCATTGTGCCTGTAAAAAGGTGTACGGTTGAAGTGGTAAAACCGGAAGAGGGAAAGCCCCTGAAACCCGAAGAACAGCAGGAACCCAGATAATCAAATTCTCCAGGGCAGCGGACAGCTGCCCTGGTTCCAGATCATTCTGTTTTCTGCCAGAATAGAGAGGACCTTTTATACCAGAAACATATGAAAAGACCCGGTGGAGAAAATTTTTAATTCTGTTAAATTATTAAGATGCAGGGCTTAAGCTTAAGGCCCTGCAAGTTCTACATCCAGAAGGAAATTGAAGGAGCCGTCGGGATAAGGCACTGCATTCTCTATCCTTCTGGAGCATAATATAAGGTTTGAGTGGTACCAGAGGTGTATATAGGGGAGTTCCTCGTTGAGTATATGCTGTATTCTGCAGTAGTAATCCCTTCTTTTATCCCTGTCGGATGTTTTCCTTGCCAGGTCTATGAGCCTGTCAACGCTCTGGTTGGTATACCTGCCCCTGTTGGCGCCCTCGGGGGGTATACTTGAGGATGAGAGCACATAATAAAAAATATCAGGATCTGAAATTCCTACCCACCTTAGTGAAAACAGCTGAAAATCGCCCTTTTTTATATCACTGTAAAAGGTTCCCCATTCCCTGGACACGATTTTTATGCCTATACCCGCATTCCGGAGCTGGTCCTGAATTATCTGGGCAAGGAGCAGGGCCTGGGCATTTTCGCTGGTTTTGTATTCCAGGGTAAAATAAATACCCTTTTCATCCTTTCTGTATCCCTCTTTTTCAATAAGCTCCCCTGCTTTTTCCGGGTCATACCCATATGAAACCAGACCATCGCAGTGTGCCCAGTTCATTGGTGATAAAATGCTGTCGGCCTTAAGGGCAAAACCCCTGTAAATATGCTTGATAATAGTATCCCTGTCGATGCTGAAGGCCAGGGCTTTCCTGATGTTATTGTTTTTTAGTATGCTGTCCTGCAGGTTAAATCCTATATACTGATAGTTAATGCCCTGAGAGGACGACAGGGTATAGTCTTTGTCCCTGCTGAACCGGTCCACTGAATCATAGGGGATATCGTTCTGCAGGAGATCTATGCCCTTGTTCTCCAGCTCAAGCATACGGGTTGTTGTGTCTGGAATTATCCTGAATATTATGTTTTTGATTTTCGGCTTTTTGCCAAAATATTCATCGAACCTCTCCAGGGACAGGGATATACCTTCCCTGTGATTCACCAGCCTGAAGGGCCCGCTGCCTACGGGGTTTTTCCTGAGAAAAGAGCTGTCGGTCCTGTCTATGTTCTCAGGGATAATCCCGATTGTCAAATAATCGAGGAAGGGAGAAAATACTTCTTTAAGCTCAAACGCCAGAGTATAGTCATCTATTATCATGATTTCTTTTATTATCTCATAGGAGGCTTTTTTAAAGGAGACAAAGTCCTCATCGAGCATACTGCAGAAGGTATATTTAATATCCCTGGAGGTCAGTTCCCTTTTATCATGAAATAATATTCCCCTTTTGATATGAAAAATAAATACCAGGTCATCCTCTATCTCATAGCTCTCGACAATATCAGGTATAAGATTTGAATCCCTCCCTTTGGTAAAAAGAGAGCTGTAAATAAGGGAGCATATGCGGGATGAATTTGCATCGGTTGCAGTTCTCGGATCAAGGTCTTCCACTGAAGCTTCAAGACCCATGGTGATGCATTCCGGATCAGCTTTACTGGCCTTGCCGGTGCAGGAGAAAAGGTTTATTAAAGCCAGGGAAAGCAGGAAAATAAAAAACCTGGGTTTCATAAATTGCCTCCATAAATGGTATTCTCATCTCTAATACCCATGCTTCTGAAGGCCTCTGACCTGAAAAGGCAGGAATCGCATGTCCTGCAGGGCTTACGACCTTGAGGGTTATAGCATGAGAAGGTTCTGGCGTAGTCTACACCAAGGGAAAAGCCGATTTGCAGTATTTCATTTTTGGACTTATCAATAAAGGGAGCCTCAATGCACAGGGGGGAACCCTGGGTTCCTGCTTTTGTACCTGCCTTTAACAGTTCATTGAACGTTTTAAGGTATTCCGGCCTGCAGTCAGGATATCCTGAATAGTCCACAGAATTTATACCCGTAAACACCCTGCCTATCCCCTTTGATTCCGCCAGGGAGCTTGCTATTGCCAGGAAAACGGTATTTCTTGATGGCACATAGGTGTTGGGAATAGAACTGCGGCTGATCGAGCCGGTTTCAACCTCAAGGGACATGTCGGTCAAAGCTGAGCCCTTTATAAGTTCGAAGGAAAGAGGAAATATTATATGTTCAGATACATTATATCTTTTTGCCTGGTATTCGGCATAGCAGATTTCCACCCGGTTCCGCTGGGAGTAGTCGAAAGTAAGGGCAACGGGTTTCTGCCCCATGGATGCAAGATATGCAAGGAGAGTCGTTGAGTCAAGCCCCCCGCTCAGTATAATTAAAGAACTGCCATTACTCATAAAACAATTTAAATCATTGATATTTTCATTTATTATAATATAATCAGTCAGCAATATTTATACAAGCTTTTATTTTATAATTATGGATAAAACTAATCTTTTAAAGTATTTTACTGTCAGCAAAAAGGCAACAGGGCTCGAGTACAAAACCCATCATGTATTTGACAATTTTGCCAAGAGGGATAAAAAACTTACGATTATTTCCCCGGATAATTATAATGAGTTCAGCATGAACCATTTTGCCAGCCTTTTTAATATATTTTCCTCGGAGGACAGCCATTTCCTTGAGTATTTACTTGAATGGGGAATCCTTGAGGATCAGAGCCTATATATCCTCAGGGATGCAAGGGATATAAGCATGATACCCGATGAACTCTTTTTGGTCAGGCAGATACCGCTTATTATCCTTGATATACTCATAGGCCTTTATGCTGTCCACAGAAATAACTTTTATTATGGCGGTGTAAAGAAGGAGGACCTTCTTTATAAGTACAGCAGGAGGCATAACATTGACGGTTTCAGCTATTACCTCTCCGGCGCCAAGATACTTAAAGCAGAGATTAACTCGGATATTCTCAATCTTCAGAGAGAGGATATAAAATCCCTGGTATTCAGCATAATCTCTTTTGTCAAAAACAAGGAAAGGGCAAAGCATGCCAGTGTCAACAGCCTTAATATGAACCAGCTGGTTGAGTATTTTATCAAGGACAAGATTATCAGGGATATAATACTCGAGATATTCAGGGCTGAGGAAAGCATAACATATTATATAAGACTTCTGGTAAAGAATTTATTCTTTAATAATGAGCCACAGAGAGAATTCTACAACTCCATTATTCAAAGGCTTCCATGTCCGGACATCCCGCTGGAAAGGCACAGGATATCCCCGGAGGAGATCAAAAAACATAAAGCTGTCGTCATAAGCGGGGTAACCGGTATTGGAAAGTCTTTTTACATTAAGGATATTCTCAATATCTACAGGAAGATGAAATATGCCCCCTTTGTAATTAATGCTGCCCAGCACAGCACAAGCAACTATGATTTTATACGCAATATAACTGACCTTATAAATGTAATGCTCAGGAAAAATGACTCCATGACCCTTGAAAAGCCGGCCAGCTCTTCAGAAGAGATGAGCTTTGAAGAGAGGATGTACCTTCTTTACAGGTTCGATCAGGCGGTCAGGCCTGTATTTGTGCTGGAGAATGCTGACCATGCAGATGAAAATACGCTTTTGCTCTTCAGAACCATAATAGAATCAGGTATCTCTGTAATTATAACCAACAATAATGATATAAGCAGTGACGGCTATATAAGGCTGGTCAAAGGGTTAAAAAAAGAAAGCATATACCCGGTAGTGCTTGATGAATGGAATGCAAATGAAATCTGTTCTTTTCTTGAAAGGGTTTTTTTCAATGAGAACAAGAAAAAGATAAGAATTATGTCTGAGATGCTGTTCAAGAAAGGCCTGAAAACGCCGAAAAAGGTACGTGATATGGTAAACTATCTGCACAGCAGGGAAAAAGGGCTTTTTAACTATGATATAAATGATTTTAAGAACAGCATAGAGATAAATATAGACCTGTTCAGGGATTTTAAGGAAAAGCTTTTCATCAGCCTTAATCCGGATGAGTCGCGTCTACTCAGGACCCTCTACCTTTTTCCCTGTGATGTGGAAGGCCTCTGCATGCTTCACTCAATGGAAGAAAAACGTGTAAAGGATGTCCTGAACAGCCTGCTTTTAAAAAAGATGATTTTTCTGGATAAGAACAAGTATATGGTGAAAGACAGGGATATTTCCAGCGAGCTTTCTGCAAAGCTCAGCAGGCACGAACTTCATGATGAGTATCGCAGAATAGGCGCCTTTCTGCTAAAAGGCACCTCTGTGTCGCGAGCTATTCATGCACTCAATACTGCTGATTACCTTATAAGGGGGGGGTATTGCCTCGAGGCGGCAAAGCTTATCCTGGACTATTCAGGGGAATCGGACAGGGTGCTGGAGAAGGGAAGGCATATCTGGTACTATAACAAGGCCCTTGATATATTCAGGCAGAACAGGATGAAAAAAGAGCAGGTAATAATCCTGGAGAGGCTGTTTGAGATACATTACAGGCGAAGTGATTATTCAAAGGCTGAAACAATACTCCATTTTCTGAGCAGGGCAGGGTATGATTCCTTCAAGCTCCACAAGAAATATGCACTTCTCCTCGAATCCACCGGGGATTACAAACGAGCCATCGATTATTACAACAGGGCTTTCAGCTCCATAAAAAAAAGCACCGACAGTAACCTAAAGATTGATATATATATAGACATTGCCAGGCTTCTTCTTAAGACTTACAGGGAAGATTCAGCACGGGACATACTCCAGAAGGCGATTATTACCGAAAAGGAAAGCAATAATATGGACAGGCACAATATCATACTGTCCCTGCTTGGGGAGCTTTATTTGCTTGAAGGAGACATTGATTCTTCGCTGAAGGCTTTCATAGAATCAGCTGAATTAAGCGAGAAAATCACGGATTACTATACCCTGAGCCATACCCTGTCAGGTATCGGGCTTTTATATTTCAGGAAAAGGTCCTTTGACAAGGCATATGTATATTATAAAAAATCCCTGGACCTTGCCATTAGAAATGACAATATTCAGGGTATTTCCCTGGGATACTCCAACCTGGGTAAGATAAACATGGTTTCAGGAAACTTTTCAGGGGCTTATGAGCAGTATACCAATGCCATGATCCTTCACCAGAAAACGGGTGACAGGAAGCAGTATGTCAATGACAGTTACAGGATATCATATCTGCTGACAGAGAAGGGAGAGCTGAGCCGGGCATATTATTCCGTCAAAGAGGGTCTGGATATAGCAGAAAAGGTAAAGGACCAGGAACTGAAGGCCATGATGCTCAGCAGTTTCGGCAGGATATACCATTGTCTCGGAAGTTACGGTGAATCTGTCAACTATCATTACTATTCAAGAGTGATAGCAAAAAAACAGGGTTTTAAGGAATTCCTGGCCAGAATAAACAATTCCCTGTCAAGCCTAATGTTCGATCTTGGCGATTACGTGAAATCCGGCCAGTTTGCTCAGAAATCGATCATCCTGGAGGAAGAACTCCGGACAAATGAGTTTATTCCCCTGAATAATGCCCTCATAACTGCATCCCGGATATTTCTCGGGGATGCTGATGACCCTCTTGCCATGATCAGGGAATTGAAGAATGAGGAGAATCTTCCGGATGATTTTTACCGGTTCAGGTATTATAAAACAGTATATGATGCGGGAAGATACCTCGGAGTGCGCGACCTGATGATATATTGTCTGCAGATGATAAAAGACCTTAACCTGGGTGCTTACAGCGTCTGGTATGACCTTGTGCAGGCCCTCTGCCATCAGTGGCTTTTTAATGATATGCCCGAGGAGGCAATCCTGAAACATTTAGAGACAGCTAATCAGATGGATTTCAGCGAGCTCCAGTGGGTGTGGGAATATGTCCTGGCCAATCATCTCTATTCAGCCGGTAAGCAGCAGGAATCCTATAATCACTACCTCGGGGCATATGAAAAGATAAAGGACAGGCTTTACAGCATATCAGAAATTTACAGGAATGCATATATTTCCAGCCCGTTCCGCCGTTTTGCCTATGAAAAGGGCGAGAAGGTTTTTCAGAAATTCAGCAGTTTATATTACTGACCGTTGTCTATACCTTCGAAGTGCTCAATCTCTGCTCTTTTGCCGTATACAATAAGGGCAATGACATCAAATCGTATTTTTGAGAATCTCTTTTTCCCTGAATTCAGATAATGGACAGCTGTCTTATGCATACGGTCAATTTTGTCCGGGTTGACCCTTTCTTCCGGGTAACCGTAAAAGGGACTGCCTGATGTCTTGACCTCAACAAATACAATAGCATCACCCTTGCATGCTATAATATCAATTTCCCCGCAGAATGCGCGGTAATTTCTCTCCAGTATGGAATAACCCTTGTCCCGGAGGTACTTTACAGCCATGTCCTCGCCTTTGGTGCCTAAATGGGTCACCTGAAGCGCTTTTCTTTAATCCTGGCAGCCTTTCCGGTTCTTTCTCTAAGGTAGTAAAGTTTGGCTCTTCTGACCTTGCCAAGCCTCTTGACCTCAATCCTGGAGAGCAGGGGCGAATGGTAGGGGAAGGTTTTTTCAACACCTACGCCATAGGATGTTTTTCTCAGGGTAAAATTGGTCCTGTGCATCCCTTTCTTTATTTTAAGTACAACACCCTCGAAGGGCTGTTCCCTTGTCTTTTCGCCTTCCTTTATTGTGAAGTATACTCTTACGGTATCCCCGATATGAAAGGGAATAGGCTCTTCTTTCAGATGCCTTCTCTCAATCTTTTCCAAAAGGTTCATTAAAAATCCTCCTTAGCCTCTGTCACAACCTGGATTATTGGTTTCAGCAGGTTGACATGCTTTGTTTTAAAAAATAAGAACTTACCTATAACCTCATATTATTAATTAATCAAGAAAATTATTTCTTAAAAATACCGAAGCCCTTTTTATCCTTTTCCGACATTTTGGATGTGAAATCCTCTATTGTATGCTTTAATTTAGAGATTTCCTGGTCCTTTTCCTTCTGCATCCTGACGGATTTTTCATAAAGGGCTGAACTCTTCTGGTTTGCTTTCTGAAGTTCATTTCTTAGCTCAAGAAGCTCTCTTTCCAGTTCCTTTATTATACTGTCCTTTTCCTGGATTGCAGAGTCTTTGTCAGTCAGGTCCTTATTGTATTTATCCAGCTGTTCCTGGAAATCCTTCTCCATCTCCATAAGCTTCATGATTTTTGAAAAATCTGCTTTGCTCAATTCCGGTTTACCCCCTTTGTGTTCATAGTCATCAGGTTCTTTGAATTTATCGGCAAACAGCTTTGTAAGGTTAAGCTCCAGCTCAGAAGCATTGGCACTGCACCTTAAAGCCTCTTCTTTCGTAATAACATTATTCAGAATCAAGGCCATGAGGGACTGGTTCATGGACTGCATCCTGGTGTGAACGACACTTGATTCTATCTCGTCTATCAATTCACTGGTATTGCCTGTAAGTATCAGTTTTTTGGCATTAGGCGATGCTATGAGAATCTCCACACCCGCCACCATTCCGTCAACATTCTTTTTTTTCACCAGCTGTTGCGAAAGAACAGCAAGGAGAACATGTGAAAGCTGAAGCTTTATCTGCTGCTGCTGAGATGAGGGGAACATGTCTATAATCCTGTCTATGGTCTGGGATGCGTCATTGGTATGAAGGGTGGAAAGAACCAGATGTCCTGTTTCTGCAGCCGTGAGTACAGTCTCCATGGTTTCCTGGTCCCTCATTTCGCCGACCATTATTACATCAGGGTCCTGCCTTAATACATTTCTAAGGGCCTCGGCAAAGTTGGGAGTATCGAAACCTACCTCCCTCTGGCTTATACAGGCCAGATTATCACGGAACAGGAATTCTATCGGGTCTTCAATAGTAACGATATGTACATTTCTTGTATTGTTTATCTCCTTGATCATTGCCGCCAGGGTTGTTGATTTACCGCTGCCGGTGGGACCTGTAACCAGTATAAGGCCCTGTTTCCTTGAGACAAGGTCCAGGAGCTGTTCGGGCAGGTCAAGATCCTTTATGGACAGGATTTCATGGGGTATATTCCTGAACACTATCCCGAAAGAGCTCCTCTGCTGGAATATATGGGTCCTGAACCTGGCCAGGCCGGGTACGGAATACCCGACATCAATTGCCTTTTTTTCCCTGAATTTTTCTCTGCTGTCCCTTGGAAGAATGCAAAGGGCAATGGATTTTATATCATCCGGCTTGAGTACTGGAAAATCCAGGGGTATGAGCCTGCCGTCCAGCCTGATCATCGGCGGCCTCATGACTTTCAGATGTAAATCCGATGCCTTCCGGCTGACAAGCTCCTTGAGAAAATTATTCAGCATGGAGGTACTGTAAGCCCTCTGATCCTGTATGGTCTTTTCAATTGTCAAGGTCCTGCTCCTTTATCATTGGATACAGCTTTATTACAAAAATTACTGTTATCTGATAATATTACTTCCATGAAGCAATTAGTCAAAAATAATCTTGTGAATGTCAATATAAATTGACATATCCCATGTTTTTACTATCCTTTTTATGTTTCATGACTGTTCCAGGATGGGAGAGGCCTTCTGAAGATTATTAAAAATGCGGAACTGAAAGAATACACAACCTATAGAATCGGCGGTACTGCCTGCAAGATGCTGTTTCCTGAGAGCAGGGAGGATATTGGAAATATTGCATGCCATATAGGCAGTAATCCCTATTTTATAATGTCCAGCGGTTCAAATATGCTCTTTAACGATATACCCTTTGACGGAATGATTGTAAATATGTCAAGGTTCTGCAGTATAAAGCATCAGGAGGGTTCTCTGACTGTTTCATCCGGAACCAGAAACAGCGATATAATTAAATTTGCAAAGGAAAAAGGTGTTTCAAACCTTGTTTTTCTTGCCGGTATCCCGGGCAGGACAGGGGGTGCTTTATATATGAATGCCGGTGCTTACGGGCATTGTATATCGGATTTAATCAGCAGTATTGAGCTGTTTGATATGAAAGAAAAAAAATTTATAAATATAAATAGAAAATCCATGGATTATTTTTACCGGGGCCAGGGTTTTATTAAACCATGGCATATAATAGTATCGGGCGTTTTTCAAATACAGTGCGGAGATCCGGAAAGAACAAAAAAAGATATAGAATCAATAATTAACAGCAGGAGTTCAAAACATCCCCCGGAACCTTCCGCCGGCTCAGTTTTCAAGAATCCTCCGGGCCACACAGCAGGAAGGCTCCTGGAGGAGTTGGGGCTGAAGGGTAAAACCCGGGGCGGTGCCCGGATATCGGATAAGCACGCAAATTTTATCGTAAACATGGGAAATGCCCGATTTGCTGATGTAATGTACCTGATAAGGGACGCCAAAGCTAAAACCCTTGAAAAATACGATATTCAACTGGAAACAGAGATCCGGATCATTGAGTCCCTGGAGGATTTCTACAGGCTATGAAGGTTCTTTTCATTCAGAGGCTTTTTTTTGAATACACAGGGGTATCCTACCTGTCGGCATCCCTGAAAAAAAACGGTTTTTCCACGGACCTAATCATTGAAAAGAGCATAAATAAGATAAAGAACTATATATCTGCTTCAAGGCCTGATGTCGTTGCCATGTCCATAATAAGCGGCTATGAAGGGTTTTATGGAAACACTGCCAAAGCCATAAGGGAGATTTCCAGGGATATTGTCCTGGTAGCAGGGGGTCCCCATATTACTTTTTTCCCCGGTTTTCTAAAAAATTCAGAATTCAATTTCGGTATGATGGGCGAGGTTGATACCCTTCTGCCCGTTGCCCTTCAAAACATGGAATCCCTGGAAAAGGTTCCCAATGTTGTCATAGACGGCCAGGCAGTCTCCTGCATTGACAGCCTTGAGGAGGACCTTGATACCCTGCCATTTCCTGACAGGGACCTGTACCTTAAGAAATACCCCCTTCTGGGCAATATCCCCAACAAGCACTTCGTGACAGGAAGGGGATGCCCCTATGAATGCTCTTTCTGCTTCAATGTATCATTAAAAAATATTTACAGAGGGAAGGGGAGTTTTGTCAGAAGACTTTCCCCGGAAAGGGTCATAAGCGAGATTGAATATATCAGGAAGCACTACCCGTTAAAGGCCGTCCGGTTTGATGATGATGTATTTACCCTGGACAGCAGATGGCTCTGTGAATTCCTGCCCCTGTACAAAGAAAGGATTAACCTGCCTTACAGCTGTCTTATAAGGGCCAATAATTTTTCCGATGATACAGGAAGACTGCTGAAGGACACCAGCTGTCATTTCGTTCAGTTCGGAATAGAATCAGCCAATGACAGGCTCAGGAAGGAGGTGCTGAACAAGAAAATTGAGAAAAAACATATTATTGATGCATCCCTTATCCTCAAGAAATACCGGATCAAATTCGGCACCTTTAATATGCTTAATATACCAACGGAGACCTTCGACCAGGGCTTTGAAACCATTGAATTAAACCGTTTTATACATACATCCCTTCCCTGGTGTTCAGTAATACAGCCCTATCCCGGAACAGGGCTTGCTGAATATGCCAGGAGCATAGGGCTCCTTGATGACAAAGGCCTTGAAGGGATACAAGGCAGTTATTTCAACAGGGGGCTATTATGGAACAGGGATTCAAAAAGGCTTATCAGGATGCAGAAGCTTTTCTTTTTCCTGTGCAAAATAAAGCTAAGCCGCAGGATCACCCGTTTTTTAGTGTCCCTTCCCCTTTCTTTTGTTTACAATGCGGTATTCTTTGCAACCTTCGGGTACCGCTATCTAAAGACGTACAGGATCGGCTTAAAATACCTTATTATTCTGGGCATTAAAACCAGGGGCGACTTCTAGGTTTTAAGGGTCCTGTCCTCTTCACGGAACCTGGAATAGAGGTTCAGGGCGCTTTCAATGCTGTTGTCCATATTGTTATAGAAAAAAGCCCCTGTCCTTCCCGCAAGATACAGGTTTTCAAACTTTTCTGCATCTTCCTTTAGAAGCCTTAACTGTTTCCTGTAATCTATGTGGTAAATGGGGTAGGCATCCCTGATTCTCTCAATTCTTATATCCTTTATACGGTTCCTTTGCACCAGGTTTATTCTTGAAAGGTCGTCAATTACCCTTTGAATATATTTTTCAGGATTTTCCCAGAGATCCTGATCCTTTACCGTTACTTCCACACAAAGGCCGTATCTGTCTTTTCTGAAAAGGTAGGGTGAAAAGTTATGGGGAAAGGATATCCTGGTAAAGACAAGTTCCTTTTCACCGTAATAAACCCATTGGTCCTGGACATTAATGTCGGTGTCAACTATAATATTGAAGAGGACTATATCCAGGTAGGGAAGGTATCTTCCGGGCATCCCTAAAAGAGAGCAGAGGTCCTTTATATTCCCGGTCCACACAAGCCTGTCCGCTGTGAAAGTATCTTCTCCTGCCCTGATTTCTGTTATCCTGTTTCCCTGGAGCTTAACCCTGTCTATTGTCCTGCCGGTAAGCACCTTTGCCCCCCCCTGCTCAATCATACTGCATATCTTATTGCAGTAGACATAACATCCCTTCCTGGGATAGATGAAAAGGGTATTGACTGCAGGCCTTGGAAGGAGTGAGACCTTGATGGTGTCCAGCAGGCTTCCCACCTGCAGGCGTTTATCTATAATAGCCCTTTCTACCCCGGTCATTGCCCAGTCGTAGTGGAGCTGGGACGGTTCTATCCTGCAGAATTTCCTGGAATAATCTCTGAAGAATATGGAATAAAGGGTTTTTCCGTACTTGCTTATGACATATTCCTCAAAGCTTTTCATCTGCGGCGTGAACCTGGGCTTTGTAAAGAGGTCCAGAAAGGATTTTACGAGGAATCCCTTGGGAAGCTTAATTACCGTATTGAGCCTTATGGGCCAGGGATGCCTGAGACCGTAGAGATGGACGGAACTTTTCCTCTGGATGTATATCAGGTCGTCTTTTAGGACCTCAAGGATGATATCATTTATTTTTTGATTATCGGTATGAAACCGGTGCGGCCCGACATCAAAGGTCCCATCCTGGTAGGTAAAGCTTCTTGCAAGACCTCCGGGGACATCATTCTTTTCAACTATGAGAACCCGGAAGCCTTTTTTAATAAGGAGATAGGCCAGGGTCAGACCGGTAACCCCCGCTCCTGCAATGATAACATCATATTTATTCTTCATGGTTCTTAATTTCCTTCAGGGTCAGGTAAGCCTTCTGACTGAAGCCGGGGGAATGGCAGTCAATGCATATTCCGGGCTTTTTCCCAAAAATATAGCGGTTTCTGAAGGATGTGTAAAACCTGCTGTTCCATATATCCCTTATGGAATTATGGATTACACTGCCCAGTTTATGCTCAAGTCTGAAGTCAAAACAGCATGGATATACACTGCCGTCACTGTTTATCAAAAAAAGTGAATAGAGTCTTCTGCACAATTCATTGTTTGCAGACCTTCTGATCATCCATTTTGACTTTTTTCCGCTGTCAAAATGAAAGTCAACCCTGCGGAATGAAACACAGTCACATCCTGCATCTTTTAACTGTTCATTTGATTGCTCCAGCAAAAGGACCGGCTGGTTATCCAAAATTATTACCGCATCTATAAAGGGGTGATTTTTCCCTGCTCTGGTATTTGCCAGTTTTATTATCATATCCCGGTACAGGGCAATATCATCCTCTTTATTTATGTAACAGCTTATTTTAAGGTAATCAAGCCCGCAATCAACAGTTTTGGCCATCTTTTCCCCATCAAGAAGAAAACCATTGGTTGTGATCATGGAAAAGATCCTGTATTTTCTGCACAGGCCTATCAGCCTGAAAATATTGTCAGCCATAAAAGGCTCCCCGTAATTCCAGAGCATTACCATGAAAGTACTGTCTTTTATCTCTTCCAGTATCCTTTCAAACAGCTCCGGGTCAAAATCCTCAAGTTTACGGTCCGACTGGTAAAGGGTCCTGGCGCACATGGAGCATTTCAGATTGCATTTATTGGTGGCTTCCAGCATAAGAAGTCCGGGAAGGGATTTAAGAACTGTCCTTCTGCGGGCAAAATCACTTTTCTGCCTCAGCAGATTCCAAAGCCTTTTATAATTCAGTACAGCCCTTGAAAGAGGGATAATCAGCTTTTTCAGTTCTCCCGGCTTATAAGGCTGATTTAATAAACTAATATGCATCCTATTATCTTTTTTTGTTAAATTTAATTAAAATCAGAGAATTATCAAGATTTAAATATTCCTGTCCGGCCATTTCTGTTTTTTATAAGGTATATAAAGGACAAGCCCCTTTAGCATGGTTGTTATATGTATTGCTATCCATACACCGATTACCCTGTAGTCGAGCAGCACAGCCAGCAGATAGGCTATGGGGATTCTCAGGGCTGTTATGGGTGTATTAATAAGGAGTACAGGCAGTGTATTGCCGGAACCCTGGAAGGCTCCGGACAGGATTATCTCAAGGCTGTGGAAGAATAGAACCATGTACAGTATTCTGATATATACAGTGCAGTAGCTTATTACCAGCATATTATCCGTAAAGAGAGAAAATACCCAGGGGGCGAAAAGGAAAAGCAGTGTGCCAGTAGTATAAGCCCCTGCATTAGCAAGGATAACTGAATGCCTCACAGATTCCCTTGCTTTCCGGGGCTGGCCTGCACCGAGATTCTGCCCTACCATGGACATGGTCGCCTGGGAGAATCCGAAAAATATAAAGTAGGTCATGCTTTCAACCTTGTGCACCAGGCCCATGGAAGCGATTGCTTCTGTTCCGAATCTCGAGAGTATGCTTGAAATAAAAATATATATGGATGAAAAGAGAAACCCGTTGATGGAGGGCGGAAAGCCTATCTTCAATATCTTTTTTATTATCTCAGAATAATAGCTTAAAGGCCGCCTTAAACCTGAGGCACGGTACCTGCTCAGAAAATTCAGATTCAATACCCGGTATGCCATCACGCATCCCGATATACGTGAAATTACTGTTGCCAGAGCAGCGCCCCGGATGCCCATTTCGGGGAAGAAAAACCACCCGAAGATCAGTATCGGGTCAAGGATTATATTTATTATCAGGCTTGTTATAAGTATCTTAAAAAATACAATATTATTGCCTATTGCATTGAATGTATTGCCGAGGACCTGATAGAAGAACAGAAAAAAGGAGCTTATTATCATGATGCTTGTATAGGTAACCCCCTGCGAGCTGACAAGGGAGTCGGAGGTCATGAATCTGAATAACAGGGGTATTACCCAAAGCCCCGTTAATATGAAAAGTACGCTAAGTACAGCGCACAGTACCGCCGAGGTCCTGAATACATCAACAGAGCTTTCAAAGTTTTTCTCGCCTATTCTCCTGGCAATGATCGAGGTCTGGCCGGTGGCAATAATGCTCCCTATGCTCATTATACCCCATAGAATAAAGGATGAAACTGATATGGCAGCTATGCTGTGATGCCCTAACTTCCCTATCCAGAATATATCAATGAGCTCGAAGGCTGATTGAAACACCATCATCCCTATTGCCGGAAAGGCAAGGCGCAAAATGTTCCTGTTCAATGAGCCTGTTGTCAGATCCCTGTACATGATGAATAATCTTATTAATGGAAAAAGCGGTTAATTGCAAATGAAAAATTTGCCGAAGTATGAGCTGCATATTATGCCTCACAAAGCTGAATATCAAATTTAAATATTGACATAAAAAAGATATACGGTTAACATACCCTGTCATTTTATCATTATTAGCTGGAGGCTCGATATGGACAGTCAAAAAATAAAGGAGACCCTTAATCTTCCAAGGACAGGATTTCCCATGAAGGCGAATCTGTCTGCCAACGAACCGAAAATACTGGAATTCTGGGAGAAAGAGGGTATTTATCATGCGATAAGGGAAAATAAATCAGGCCTGCCAAAATTCATACTTCATGACGGCCCGCCTTATGCTACAGGCCATATACATATCGGCACAGCCCTCAACAAGGTTTTAAAGGATTTTATTGTTAAATATAAAAATATTACAGGTTTTGACGCACCCTATGTTCCTGGCTGGGATTGCCACGGGCTGCCCATTGAGAATAAGGTTGAAAAAACCATGAAAGATAAAAAGGAATCCCTTTCAAAACTTGAGATTCGGAAAAGATGCTATGATTATGCCGTATCCTATGTTGATATAATGCGTGAGGAATTCAAGAGGCTGGGAGTTCTGGGCCGGTGGGAAGAACCCTATCTGACCCTGAACCCTGTTTATGAGGCGGTTATCCTCAGGGTTCTCGCATCAGCAGTCAGGCAGGGGTATGTCTACCGCCAGCTCAAACCCATACACTGGTGCATGGGGTGTACAACCGCCCTGGCAGAGGCGGAGCTTGAATATTCGGATGCAGAATCGGATTCCATATTCGTGAGGTTTGCTCTCAAGAGGGCAGGTATTGCAAGTCCCCTTAAGGAATATGAAGGCAGAGAAAATGTCTTCTTTATGATCTGGACCACCACTCCCTGGACCATACCTGCAAATATGGCCCTGGCAGTCCATCCGGACCTGGATTACGGCATTTACAGCGTTGACGGTGAGTTGCTTATACTTGCCAGTGAGCTGAAGGATAGCCTTGAATCAAAACTGGGTATCGGCTCTTTTAAGCTGTTGAAACAGTTCAGGGGCAATATGCTGGAAGGGGATATCGCCCGGCATCCCCTTATAGACAGGGAGTCTGCAGTAGTTCTGGCAAACTATGTAACCCTTGAACAGGGTTCAGGTATTGTGCATACAGCACCGGGGCACGGCCAGGAAGATTATCAGACCGGACAGAAATACAATATAGAAACCTTCTGCCCGGTGGATGAAAAGGGGAGATTCACCAGCGGATTCGCACCCTTTGAGGGGGTCAATGTCTTTGAATCAAACCCCGGTATAGTACAGATGCTCAAAGACAGGGGCATGTTATTGAAAAGCGAGAGCTTTTCCCATTCCTATCCCCATTGCTGGAGATGCAAAAAACCTGTTATATTCAGGGCGACAGAGCAGTGGTTTATAAATATTGACCACAACGGCCTGAGAAAAAAAGCCCTGGACAGTATCCGGAGCGTTGACTGGATACCAGGCTGGGGTATGAACAGGATATATGCCATGATAGAGAACAGACCCGACTGGTGCATTTCAAGGCAGAGAAACTGGGGAGTTCCCATCGTTGCAGTAAAGTGCAGTGACTGCGGAGAGATAAGCATCGATGCTGACCTTATAGACAGGGTAGCGGATATTGTTGAAAAAGAAGGTATAGGTATCTATTTTGAAAAGAATATAAGGGAAATAATCCCCGGTTTGAAATGCCCGCGGTGCGAATCGCATAATATAATACAGGAAGAGGACATACTGGATGTATGGTTTGAATCCGGGGTATCCCATAAGGCTGTTCTGACAACCAATGAGGAGCTGTCCTGGCCTTCGGACCTGTATCTTGAAGGTAGCGACCAGCACAGGGGATGGTTCAATTCTTCCCTAATACTTTCACTGATATCGGAAAAGACCCCCCCTTACAGGCAGGTACTGACCCATGGTTTTGTCGTTGATGAGCAGGGGAAAAAGATGTCCAAGTCTCTGGGTAATTTTATCAGCCATGAGGATATAATCGGAAAGTACGGCGGAGACATACTTAGGATGTGGGTTGCATCCGAGGATTACAGGGAGGATATAAGGGTATCCAGAAACATCATTGACAATCTTTCGGAAAGCTACAGGAAGATAAGAAACACCTTCCGCTTTGCACTTTCAAATCTCTATGATTTCAACCCTGATAAGGACATGGTAAGGCTTGAGAATATGACCGGCCTGGATAAATTCTATTTTGAAAAGTATCTAGCTATTGCAGAAAGGATAAAATCTGCCTACGAGAAGTACAATTTCCATATTGTTGTCCAGAACCTTGTCAACTTTGCCAGCATTGACCTGTCAAGCCAGTACCATGACATTATCAAGGACAGGCTCTATGTAAACAGGGCTGACAGCAGGGAGAGGAGGAGCACCCAGAGCTGCATATACAGGATAATAAAGGGGCTTCTGACCCTTTCTTCCCCGATTCTGTCCTTTACAGCCGACGAAGCATGGCAGTATCTTCCTAAATCATCCAAAGATCCTGTCAGCGTTCATCTCTCCACTCTCGGGGAATATGGTTTTCATTTTGAAAAAACAGGTATTTTTGAGGACATTTTGAGCATAAGGTCTGCAGTATCCAAAAAGCTGGAAATCCTGAGGAAAGAGAATGTAATCGGCTTGTCCCTGGATTCTCATGTGAGCATCAAAATACCTGCAAGGCTCTTTGAACAGCTCAATTGCATGAAAGATGAGCTGAAAGAGATATTGATGATATCGGAAATAGAGCTTGTTAAATCAGAGGAAAAAGAAAAGGATACTGTTGAGGAATCAATAGAAATATCTGCAAAAAAGCATGACGGGGAGAAATGCCCCCGATGCTGGCGGTATTTTTACAAAAGCCAGGAACTGTGTCCGAGATGTTCCTCCATAATAAAAGATATTTAGCATGATGTTTAAGAAAAACCCTGCAGGGGCATTTGTGTTATTCCTGCTGTCAGTTGCTGTTATTGACCAGCTGAGCAAGTTTTATATTCTCAGGCTAAATGCTCTGGACCCTGGGGCTCTGCTTTCGGGTATCCCTATAATAATCGGTTTCCTCGAGATAACCCTGACCTATAATCAGGGCATCATTTTTGGTTTTCTTGGGAATGCCAATAATCTGGTGATACTAACACTTAATATATTCATACTTGCAGGGGTATTTATCTTTGTTGCCATGGATATAAAAAGGGGCAGGACGGGGCTTTTATATCTCGGGGGCTTCGGTCTGATTCTGGGAGGAGCCCTGGGGAATATCCTTGACAGGATAATTGTAGGAAAGGTCATAGATTTCATTAAGGTATATATAACATCTGATTTTATATGGCCAATATTCAATATTGCCGATTCAGCAATAACCGTCGGAATAATCCTGGTATTTGCTGATATGATTTTTTTTGACAGGGAGAGTAAGATAAATGCACCCGATACTGCTTGATCTTGGATTTATAAGGCTCCATACCTATGGTTTCTGTATTTCACTGGGTGTAGTGGCTGCTTTATTGCTGGCCATAAAGCTGGGCAGGTCCTTTGATATAAGCAGGGATTTCATACTGGATCTTACGATAAAACTGCTTATATCGGGGATCATTGGCTCGAAAATCCTCTATATCATGGTATATTACCAGGAATTTATCCAGGAACCTGTCAGGATAATCAGGGATTTCAGGTCTGGATTTGTTTTTTTCGGGGGACTTATCCTTGCATTTATAATGGGCTATCTGCATGTCAGAAAGAGTAAATACAGGATGGGCAATCTTTTTGATGTTTTCGCCCCTGCATTGGCCCTTGCCCATTCCTTTGGAAGGCTCGGGTGCACCATGGCTGGATGCTGTTATGGAAAGGCGGTGCCCCATGATGCCTTTTATACCCTGCGTTTCTGCCATCCTGAAACCATTGCCTGTCCTGTATGCAGGCCTCTTATTGCGACACAGCCCATAAGTTCGATATTTCTCTTTCTGCTGTCGATGCTTATGCTATCTCTTTTTTTTAAATGGAAAAAGCGTTATCCTGGAAGCCTATTATTTATCTATGCATCAACTTATTCCCTTTTCAGGTTTATTATTGAGTTTTTCCGCGGTGATGACCGCGGGTTCCTTTTCGGGCTTTCAACATCCCAGGTCATCAGCATGGCTGTATTTCCGGCAGCCATTTACCTTCTTTTCAAATATAATATACGCAGAAAGAAACCATGAGTGCGGATATCCCGACAAAAGGGTCTGTTATGTGCCGAAAACCCGGCAGTGAATTATCAGGTCTCAGGCTTGATATTGCTCTTTCAGAAATGGATCCGGGTATTTCAAGGAATTTTGCACAATATCTTATAATATCCGGATATGTTTTTGTCAATGGCAGGCAGGAAATTCGCAAATCCCAGAGACTGAATGCTGAAGATATCGTAGAGGTCTTGGAATATGAAAAAAAATCTGATGCCGTTCCCCTGCCAAAAAAAGCAGAGCTGAATATACTGTATCAGGATGAATTCCTTCTGGTCATTGACAAGCCTTCAGGTCTAACAGTCCATCCAGGATCCGGCAATACCCAGGACACCCTTGTTAATGCCCTGCTCTATTACCGGGAAATGTTCAGCATACGCCTTTCAGATATGCAGGGCATATCCCGGTGCGGTATAGTGCACAGGCTTGACAAGGATACATCCGGTGCCATGCTTATTGCCAAGGAAAATGAGGCGCACCTTAAGCTTCAAGGACTGTTCAAGGAGCGCAGGGTCAAGAAGGAATACCTTGCGGTGGTATGGGGCGAGATAATGCCGAACGAACTTATAATTGACAGCCCTATTGGAAGGCACCCCAAAAACAGGCTTAAATTTTCATCAAAATCATCCTTTCCGAAGGATGCATTTACAAAAGTGAGGGTATTCAGCCGTTTCAACGGATTCAGCCTCATTAAGGCCTATCCCCTTACCGGCCGGACCCACCAGATCCGTGTTCACATGAAAGAGGCCGGGTTTCCCATTGTCGGAGATAAAGTATATTCTGCCAAAAGGACACAGAGTATGGAGAAATATTTTGCCAGAAACAGTACGGTTTTAAGACTGATGCTTCACAGTCAAAGGATTTTATTTCCCCATCCCTTTAAAAGTGATATATTAATTATCAGTTCACCGGTTCCAGCTGATTACAGGGAGTGTTTAAGGGTTTTAAGGCATTATAATGGTTAGAGTCCTAATAGTCGATGATTCAGAAATTATCCGGAAACAGCTCAGGGCATTTCTGGAGACGAAGAAGCGCTATGAGGTTCAGGAGGCTTCAGACGGCCTGGAAGCAATACAAAAGCTGAAGGCTGACCCTGATTTTGACATCATTGCCCTTGATGTCGAGATGCCGCGTCTTAACGGGCTGGAAACCCTCAGGGGAATATCTTCCATGGATCTGGATGCTGTGTGTATCATGATAACATCAAGGAGTGACTTTAATACCGTAATACAGGCCGTACGTCAAGGAGCCTATGATTATGTTACAAAACCCATTGATTTTGAAAACCTCCTTCTTGTAATTGATCGCGCCCTGGAGAAAAGGGCTCTGGAAAAGGAGAACAAGAGGCTGATTGATGATCTGCAGAAGATGAACAGCAATCTTACCCAGCTGGTAAGGCAGAGAACAAAACATCTTGCAGAAGCGGAACAGAAGGCCAGAACCTATGCCAACCAGCTTGAAAAGGCCTATGAAGAGCTTAAAAGCCTTGATAAAATGAAGGGCGATTTTATTTCCCTTGCCTCCCACGAGCTCCGGACGCCTCTTGTTCTTATCAAGGGCTACAGCGAGATACTTCTAAGGAAAAGATACGGGCATATGTCGGAGCAGGTAGAGAATGCCCTGAAGATACAGAGCGAGAATATAGAAAAACTCAGTGAGATAATAAATGAAATATTAATGATAAATAACCTTGAGATTCTCGAGAATATCTACAAAGAAGAAAATATTGACATTAATCCGGTCCTTGTGGAGGCCTATGAGTCATTAAAGGAATTTATAAATCTCCGCAATCAGGTCTTCAAGTCCGAGATCAGTGAAATCCCCCTTATTGTAAAAGGCAATAATAAACTGCTTTTTTATGCTGTCCATAACCTTCTTATCAATGCCATCAAATTTACCCCCGATGGCGGTGTAATAGTATTAAGAAGCGCAATGAAGAATTCAGAAAGCCCTTCCAAAGCCCTGATATCTGTCTCTGATACAGGCATAGGCATCCCCCAGGAATCTCTGGAAAAAATATTTACCCCTTTTTACGAAGTAAAGGATATTAAGTACCACAGCTCAGGAAAATTTCAGTTCCTTTCCGGAGGGCTCGGAGTAGGACTGTCTATAGCAAAAAACATTGTAAACCAGCATTCAGGCAGGATTGCTGTAGAAAGCTCCCTGGGAAAGGGAAGTACCTTCTATATCACCCTTCCCCTCGTGAAATAACCCCTTTTCCCGCAGGGAACACCTCTGATAAATATTGACAACAGGTCCAATCAAAATAGGATTAGACTGTAGCTTCAATATAAAAGGGTGTCATCCTATGTACGCAGGCATCGATGCAGGTTCGCTGTCATTCAAAATTGTCCTGGCTGAAGATGAGGGGCTCCTGAGAAAAACGGTTTATCATGAAGGAGAGCCCCTAAAAGCATTCAATAGTATTCTTGAGCAATTCAGGCTGGATAACGCAGTCATTACCGGCAGATATGGCGCGCTTATTTCCGGCAGGTACAGAATACCTTCCGCTGACCCTGTCAGAGCCCTGCTTTACAACCAGCAGTCCAGTGTAAGCCGGATTGTGGATATCGGTGCATCCAGACTCTCCATGATAGAGCTTAAGGGGAAAAAGTTCCACAGGTTAAATACCAATTCCCTTTGTGCATCAGGAACAGGTGCCTTCCTTGACCAGCAGATGAAACGGATGGGACTGGATTACAGCATGCTGGAAGGCATTGACTTCATTGAAGACCCCCCTTCCATTGCAACCCGTTGTGCAGTCTTTGCAAAAAGCGACCTTATACACAGACAGCAGGAGGGTTACCCGGTAAAGATGCTGTGGAACGGCCTGGTGCGTGGAATGGCTGAATCAGCATTTTCCACCCTTTTCAGGGGGAAAAATATCAGCGGGGACATTCTTCTGATAGGCGGTCTGGCAAACAACCGCATATTTGCAGAATACCTTAAAAGGCTCTGCGATCCAGCTTGTCTTGTAGTTCCCCAGTATTCATCCTATTACCAGGCTGAGTCAAACCTCCTTTACTGTCAGAATAATAAGGAGCATAAAAAATATTTTTCTATCCCCGGAATTGCAAAAACCCGGGAAAAGCCGCTTTTAATTGAAACAGAAAAAATAGAAGGGCATTTCTGGGAAATGGACTGCTACGGCAATGAGGCTGATATATATTCACTTAAAAAGGGACTGAAAGAAGAAGTCTTTATCGGGGTGGATATCGGCTCCACCAGCACCAAGCTCGTTGCCGGCGACAGGAATGGAAAGATACTTTTTGGACTTTATAACCGGACCGGGGGCAGGCCTGTTGAAGCTATGAAAAACCTTCTCAGGGGTATAAAAAGGCTTATTCATGAGTACTCCCTGGAACTTCGGATAAAAGCCATCGGGACCACAGGAAGCGGGAGAAAACTGGTAGGGCATTTTATCGGAGCCGATATGATAATAAATGAGATTACAGCCCATTTAAAAGGAGCAGTCAAGGAATACCCGCGCATACAGACGATTTTTGAGATAGGAGGCCAGGATTCCAAGTATATATCGGTTGAGGACGGCTGGATGAAAGATGCCAGTATGAACTATGTATGTGCCGCCGGCACAGGATCTTTCATAGAGGAACAAGCGCTGAACCTCGGCCTGAAACTGGAAGATATAGAAAAGCTTTGCAACGGAGTCAGCCCTCCGGTATCCAGCGACCGGTGCACCGTTTTCATGGAGCAGGATGCTGTTCAGCTTCTTATAAACGGTTTTTCAAAGAGCGAAGTAATGGCCAGCATGCTTTATTCTGTATGCAGGAATTATCTTCACAGGGTTGTGCAGTCAAGACCTGTCAGGGAACCAGTTCTCTTTCTGGGTGCTACATCGAAAAATAAAGGTCTGGTCAGGGCTTTTGAAAATATCATGCAGAAAAGGGTATATACATCTGTCTATGGCCATATAACCGGTGCTATAGGTGTTGCAGAGGCTCTAAGGAAAACCCCCCCCCTTGAAACAAGATTCCGGGGGCTGGGTATCAGCGAAGCCGAAGTGGATCTGTCAGAGGCCAACTGCGGGCTGTGTGCCAACAGATGCAGGATTACACATATGAATATGCCTTCCCTGGGCAAGGCCTTGAGCTGGGGCTATATGTGCGGTAAAGAGCCCGAAGAAACATCAGCCAGGAAAGTTCATGCCCTGAGATATTTAAAAGAGCTTGAATCCTCCACCTTTGATTCAACAGAAAAAAGAAACGCCGGGGATGCCGTCTATTACCCCAGAGCCCTGCAGTTCTATTCCCATTATCCCCTGTGGGAGCATTTTTTCAAACAGCTTGGCATCAATATTATACCCTCCATGCAGTCAGGGGATAAAACAGCCCGGCTGAGCAGGGAGTATGCCATATCCGATTTCTGCTATCCCCTCAAGCTTTCCATCGGCCATGTCGTGAACCTGGTAAAGGATAATAAAATGCCTGTATTTCTGCCCTGCAATATACAGGATACCCCTAACCCGAAGACCAGGAAGAGCCATTTCTGCCCGATCAGCCAGGGACTTCCGTCAATAATAAAAAATACCCTCCAGTACAATAATCTACCGAGTGATTTTCTCTTAAGCCCGGTTGTAGATTTTGAAAAAAGCCTGGAGGAAAACTCTGAAAGTATCTGCAGAGAGCTTCGCAGGCATTTCAGCTTTTCCCGTAAATCAGTAAAGGAAGCCTTCAGAAAAGCAGTCATATACTATGATAGCATGATCTTGAAAAGAATAAAAAGGGGCAGGGAGATTATTACAGAGCATCGTAAAAAGAAAGTCAATAGCCTGGTTCTGCTGGGAAGGCCTTATAATATCTTTGACGGGGTTTTGAACCAGAAAATTCCCAGGAGCTTAAGCCGGTTCGGCCTTGATATTATCCCGGGAGATTTCATCCCGGTTGAGCGTTCTGACATAGGACCCGATACCTCTGACCTGTACTGGGCCTATAGCCAGCATCTTGCAGCATGTGCAGAATTCATCCGGGATGAGCCGGGGCTTTATCCGGTATACCTGACAAATTTCAGCTGCGGTCCTGATTCTTTTCTCTTAAGTCTTCTGGAAAAGATTATGGGTAAAAAACCCTTCCTGGTGCTGGAGCTTGATGAGCTCGGAGGTGATGCCGGCTATATTACAAGGCTGGAAGCCTTCTATGACAGGATAGAGGCCTGCAGGAACAGATCCCCGGAGAAAGAGGAAAAGCCTTCCCTGAAGATTAATCTTTGCAGGAGCATAAACGGCCACCGCCTGTTCATACCCCCTATGCACCCCTTTGCCACAAAACTGCTGAGCCATGCCTTCAGGGCCTTTGACATTGAGGCGGTGGCAATGCTTAAGGAGGATATGCATACCTTTTCCCTGGGCAGGTCTGTTGTAAGGGGTTCTGAATGCATGCCGGCAGCATCCACCATCGGTTCTTTTCTGCATTATATTGAAAGCTCCAGAGTCAGGGGAAAGGCGAAAAACCTGCTGTTTATGCCCTGCACCTCAGGCCCCTGCAGATTCGGACAGTATGCAAGGCTTCATGGCAGTATCATAAGTGACCGTGGTATTGATGCTGAAGTTTTTTCGCCTTCAAGCGAGGATAATTACGGCAGTCTCGGGGGCAGACTGCGTATACACCTCCTCAAAAGCGTTATAGTTGCAGATGTCCTTACGAAGCTGGGTTGCGCATTAAGGCCATGGGAGACAAAAGGCGGGGAAACGGATGCCATAATAGCAAAATATACCGGTCTGCTGGCTGAGGCCTTTGAAAAGAGGGCGGATATATGTAAGCTTCTCAAATCTCTCAGCAGGGATCTTCATTCGGTGAATACGGACAGGAAAAAGAAAAAGCCTCTTATAGGAATTGTTGGAGAGATATATGTCAGGAATTCCCCCTTTTCCAATAATAATCTCATTGGCAATATAGAGAAAAACGGCGGGGAGGCATGGCTCTGCTCATCCCTGGAATGGATGTATTATACAGGCTATATATGGCGTCTGGGCCGCAGGACTCTCTGCAGTCTGCTTAAAAACTCTCTTTCAGCCAGGATCCTGAGTTTCCTGGAACACCGTTACATGAACATATTCAGCGATATGCTTAAGAGCAGAAGGGAACCCGATATAACTCAGATTCTTGATGCTGGAAAGGAATACATACCTCTGGAGTTTACGGGTGAAGCCATACTGACTATCGGCAGAGGCATTCATTTTATAAAACAGGGAGCCGACATGATAGTGAATGTTTCGCCTTTTACATGCATGCCCGGCGCTATAAGCAGTGCTATCTTCAGAAATATATCAAAGATATACAAAGTGCCGGTCATATCGGTCTTTTATGACGGAGAGACTGATTTTAACGAACTTTTAAGCACATATATAAATAATATAAATTGAAAGCAATGAACAGGGAATATATAAGGTATTTTATTTTAGCCCTTTCGGGAATCCTCATGGGATTGTCCAGGGATAATGCATGGCTCTTTGTGTTTTCACTTTTTGCACTCCTGCCCCTCATCTATTATACCGTTTTGTCAAAAAGCGCCTTTTCTGCTTTTATTTCGGGTATTTTCTATGGTTTTTCCTACAATATGTTCTGTATATACTGGATAATCAATACCATGGTGAATTATGGCGGTCTCAGCATGATGGAGGCTGTTTTTGTCCTGATTCTCCTGTGCATCTATTTAGCCCTGTTCTGGGGTGTTTTTGCCATGCTGATACATCATGCCTCAAAAAGGGGTATTTCCATTTTCATTCTGCCTGGTGCCTGGGTACTGCTGGAATATGTCATATCCTTTCTTTTTACCGGGTTTCCCTGGACACTTCTGGGCTACAACTGGGGCAGAAGCCTTTTATTCATACAGCTTCTTGATATAGGGGGAGTATATATGCTTTCCTTTTTGCTGGTTTTTATAAATGTGCTTCTATTCCGTATATGGATGGAAGGGTCTAAAAGGAGGGATATTGCCTTATTAATCATGACTGTATCCCTTATTTCATGCTACGGTTTTTCCAGGCTCACGTATTTCGGGCGTGCCGAACCAGCAGATACCAAGACCATTGCCATGATACAGACCAATATAGACCAGGGTGAGAAGATGGACCGTAGAAAAAGGTTCGAGATACTGGACGGCATGCTTGCTTATCTGGAGAGATTTGTCACACTGGAAACTGACCTTATTGTATATCCGGAGACAGCATTCAATATAAATATCAGAGATACCGGTTACTTTTATAACCTAATAAACTGGGCCCGGGATAACAGCAAACCGGTTCTTGCCGGAACCATCGATTACAGGTCGGAGGGCGGCAATATCCTTTATTTCAATGCAAGCATGTTTACTGAAAAAGGCAACTACAGTTTTTATCACAAAATCCACCTGGTACCCTTCGGTGAATACCTGCCCCTGGCAAACCTTCCCATAATAAAGAATTTAAGGAATATTGTACCCTCAGACACGGACAGGGGCAGGGACAGGACAATATTCTGCGACAGCTCCGGTTTCTGTTTCATAACACCCATATGTTTCGAGATTATATTTCCTGAAGAAGTTGCAGGCTGGGCCTCTGATAATGCCGATGCCATTATTACACTGACTAATGACGCATGGTTCGGCAGGACCAAGGCATCCCTGCAGCATTTTGACAAGGTCATCTTCAGGGCAGTGGAAAACCGAAGGCCTTCCCTGATGCTTGCCAATACCGGTGTTTCCGGTTTCGTTGATATTACGGGCAGGCCCTACAGCATGACAGGTTTGTTTTCTGAAGAAATAGTCGTTGATAGAATGCATCTTTATGAAAAAAGTAAAACCTTATGGAATATCATTTATAAATACAATATACTTTTTTACATAGTACTGACTTTATTGCCTGCTTATGTAAAAAAGCCGGGGGAGACTCAGAATGAGATATAAAGACGGTATAGAAAGGGAAAATCTGAAGCTGGAAGGCATCCAGGCAGTAGCATGGCACAGTATCGGAACAGAAAAGGCATACAGCAAGCTATATACAGACCCGAACGGCCTTGAGGAAAAAGAAGCAGGCATCAGGCTTGACGAGTTCGGTGAAAACTCTCTCCCGCCAAAAGAACCTCCTTCAATGACTGAAATATTCCTGCATCAATTTAAAAGCCCGCTAATTTATATACTCATCTTTGCAGGTTTTATTGCTTTGCTTATAAATGAAATAACCGATGCGGCCTTTATATTAGGTATAATTATGCTTAACAGTGTCCTGGGAACCTACCAGGAGTATAATGCCGAGAAAAGCGCCGCTTCCCTTCAAAATATGATTAAATTGCAGGCAAAGGTAAGAAGAAACGGGCGCGAGCAGACCATATCATCCAGGGATATTGTTCCGGGCGATATAGTTATGCTGGAATCGGGAGACAGGGTTCCTGCTGATATGCTGCTGACAGAAAATAATAATATCTCTGTGGATGAATCCTTCCTCACCGGAGAAAGCAGGCCGGTCTTAAAGACTTCAGGTGCACTGGATAAGGATACCCCGCTGGCTGACAGGCTTAATGTCCTGTATGCCGGTTCAACTGTGGTCTCAGGCAGAGGTACGGGTATTGTCTATAAAACAGGCCTGAATACGGAGGTCGGGCAGATCGCAAGTTCCGTAAACCTTTCTGAACCGGCCAAGCCGCCGCTGGTCATACGCATGGAAAAATTCAGCAGGAATATCTCTTTTGCTGTTATCGGGGCATGCCTGATTCTTTCAGTTATTGCTGTCAGCAGGAATATGCCCTTTGCCGATATTGTTTTCATGGCAGTGGCCCTTGCTGTATCTGCCATACCTGAGGGTTTGCCTGTTGCCCTTACTGTAGCACTGTCTATAGGAACAAAAAGGATGGCTGACAGGAATGTTATTGTAAGAAAGCTCACAGCAGTCGAGGGACTTGGAAGCTGTACCTACATAGCGTCGGACAAGACGGGAACCCTTACCCTTAATAAACAGCTGGTGAGAATAGCGGTTCTGCCCGATGAAAAGGCCTTCACCATAACAGGGGATGAAATATCCGGGGAAGGTGAGATACTTGGGGAAGACAGCCTTAAGCCCGATGCCCGGGAAAGCAGTCTGATACTGCGTATTGCCGAAGCTGTATCCGTAACAAATGAAGCATCCCTTTATAAAAAGGAAGGAAACTGGGCTTACAGCGGTGATGCTGTGGATGCGGCCCTCCTTGCTTTCTCAGTAAAAGCAGGCCTTGAACCCGATAAAATTAAACGGGGTATAAAAATTATCAGCGATATACCTTATGAGAGTGAAAACCGCCTGTCTGCAACTCTTTATTCCAGGGACGGCAGGGTATATACTGCGGTAAAGGGGGCCTCAGAGGCTGTTATTCCCTTTTGTGAGCAGATAATCGATAAAAATGGCAAGCGGAGCATAGAGAGGGATAAAATGATGGGCATAGCTGATAATCTTGCCTCAGAAGGATACAGGGTGCTTGCGGTGGCCTATTCCGAACATGGACCTGAAGAAAGGGATATGGATTTCAATATAAGAAATCTGGGCAGATTGACCCTTGCCGGTTTTATCGGCATGATTGACCCTCTTAGATCTGATGCTGCCCAGGCAGTAATGGAGGCATATGGGGCAGGGGTTATTGTATCCATGGTAACAGGTGACCATCCTGCCACAGCCCTTGCCATTGCCAAAAAAATCGGCATAGCTGACAATTACAAAGATGTGGTGACCGGAGCAGAGCTTGACAGAATAGGCCCTCCAGAAGTACCGGAATTTTTTGAAAGGGTAAAGCATGCCAGGGTTTTTGCAAGGGTCACTCCGATGCAGAAGCTTGAGATAGTGGAAGCACTGCTTAGACTCGGGCATTTTGTTGCTGTTACCGGAGACGGGATAAACGATGCCCCTGCATTGAAAAGGGCCAGCATTGGCGTAGCCATGGGCAGCGGAACGGATGTTACCAAAGAGACTGCTTCCATAATCATTACCGATGATAAGTTCTCATCCATAGTATCGGGCATTGAAGAAGGAAGGATTGCCTATGACAATGTCAGGAAAGTAATTTACCTTCTCCTCTCCACCGGTACTGCCGAAATCCTTTTATTTATACTTGCCATGATATTCAATCATCCTTTGCCCCTGCTTGCTGTCCAGATACTCTGGCTAAACCTGGTAACCAACGGTATACAGGATATTGCCCTTGCCTTTGAAAAGGGAGAGAAGGATATAATGCTGAGGAAGCCAAAGAGGCCGGATGAAGGCATATTTAACATCCCGATGATAAAGCAGGTACTGATATCAGGTTTTTCAATGGGGTTTATTGCTTTTTTCGCCTGGGACTATTTTTTAAGAACCGGGTATAATGAGGCCTACAGCCGCAGTCTTGTCCTTATGCTCATGGTTCTCATGCAGAACATTCACCTGTTTAACTGCCGCTCTGAAAGCAACTCTGCCTTCAGGGTTCCTCTGAGCAATAATTATATTCTGCTGGCAGGCCTGCTTGCGGCCCAGACAATACATGTCCTCTCTACAAGGATTCCTTTCATGCAGAACCTGCTCGGGATTGAAGCCATTAGATTCTATGAATGGCTGAACCTTCTCCTGCTCAGTTTTTTACTTCTTGCTATTATGGAGCTTTACAAGCTTGCAGATCATATTATCAAAAAAGCTTGATGAAAATTGGAATATATGTTAATATATAATCAAGTTTGGATTTTTTTCAGTTTTGGTAAGTGGTTTTTACAGGCATAATACCTGGTTTAATGGTTATTTTATTATATTTTGGGTGATTTATATTCCGGGAGTAATTTCTTGAAATCTCCCCAGAACCTTTCATCCAATTAATTTAATCAAAAGAATCCACCTGCCCAGATTAAAAATTATGGAGGTGAAGAAACTGATGATTAACAAATCTACAGCTTTGAAAAAGCTGGCAAAAAAAATAGATCCTGATATAGCAAAAAACAGCTGGTATCAGTGGAAATGGCATATCAGGAACAGCATCAGGGATATCAGTACCTTTGAAAACCTGCTGGATATAAGGTTTTCAAAACAGGAAAGGGAGTTTTATGAAAATACCTGCAAAAAATTCCCCATGTCCATAACCCCTTATTATTTGTCTTTGATAGACGTGGATGATTTCAGGCATGACCCTGTCTTCAGGCAGTCCTTCCCATCAAGGGAGGAGCTTGTTATCAATCGTTATGACATGAAAGACCCTCTTTCCGAGGATAAGGACAGTCCTGTGGAGGGGGTAACACACCGGTACCCGGACAGGGTGCTTTTCCACATATCCAATATATGCTCGATGTACTGCAGGCACTGCACCAGGAAGAGAAAAGTCGGGGATATTGACTATATACCTGACAGAAAGACTATCAAAAAAGGCATAGATTATATCAGCAGAACACCCCGGGTAAGGGATGTACTGCTTTCGGGAGGAGACCCCCTTATGCTTTCCGACGAGTACCTGGAATGGATACTTAAGGAACTCAGGGCTATTCCCCATGTGGAGATAATCAGGATAGGTACAAGGATGCCAGTCGTCCTGCCTTACAGGATTACCGACGAGCTTGTGGACATGCTTAAAAAGTATAATCCTTTGTGGCTTAATACTCATTTCAACCATCCAAGGGAGATAACAGCCTCTTCAAAGAAGGCTCTGGCCAGGCTTGCTGATGCTGGTATACCTCTCGGGAACCAGTCAGTACTTCTTTCAGGGGTAAATGACTGTCCAAGGATTATGAAAAATCTTGTCCACAAGCTTGTAGCCAACCGGGTAAGGCCCTATTATCTTTATCAGTGCGATCTTTCCGAAGGTTTAGAGCACTTCAGAACCCCTGTGGGCAAAGGTATTGAGATAATTGAGAATCTTATCGGCCATACCACGGGTTTTGCAGTTCCGACCTATGTCATAGATGCCCCCGGAGGCGGGGGGAAGATACCCATAATGCCCAATTACCTGATCAGCTGGTCCACTAACAAGGTTGTGCTGAGGAATTTTGAAGGTGTTATTACAACATATAAGGAACCTGATTCCTATGAGCCTATATTCTGCGACAGAAAATGTGACGATTGTGTTCTTCCTCTGAAAACCGATGAAGCCGAAGAATCAAAAGCTATTGGCATAAGCCAGCTTTTATCGGATTATGATAATACAATATCCCTTGTTCCCCAGGATAATGAAAGAATCAGCAGGCGGGAAGGCCAGGACGGGGAATCAGGGGATTAATCATGGACAGCATTGAGATCATTGGAGCTGGAAGCATTATCCAGCACGGGACTTACAATAACAGAATATACCTTATGAAACTTAACCCCGGGGATTACCCCGGGATTATACCGGTAATGGAAGAGAAAGCCGCCCGGGAAGGTTATGGCAAGATAACCGCAAAGGTCCCTGCCTCGGTTTATGATGGCTTTGTCAGCTCGGGCTACAAAAAGGAAGCTTTTATCCCCAGGTATTTTCCTGATGAAACAGACCTGTATTTTGTTTCGAGGTTTCTGGATGTTAAAAGGGCTGTCGATCCCAGGGAAGAGCGCTGTGACGATGTTGTAAGCACGGCTATCTCCAGGGAAAAATCCAGCCGGCCCCGGTCCCTTCAAGACCCCTATTCATGCCGTCTGCTTGACGACAGGGATGTACAGCACATAACCGAGGTCTATAAACAGGTTTTCAAAACCTATCCCTTTCCCATCTTTGACTGCAAATACATTAAAAAGACCATGAAGGAAAACCTCATCTATTTTGGAGTATTCCTTGACAAAAAAGAGCTGGTATCGGTTTCATCCACAGAGATGGACATGGAGAATAAAAGCGTTGAAATGACAGACTTCAGCACCCTTCCTGAGTACCGGGGGAATGGCTTTGCAGCCTGTCTCCTGTCCAGGATGGAGGAGGAGATGGACCGCATGGGGATAAGAACCTTCTATACCATCGCCAGGAGCATGTCCTACGGAATGAATATAACCTTCGCCAAAAACAGCTATATTTATAGCGGAAGGCTTGTTAACAACACTAATATAAGCGGAAGCATAGAGAGCATGAATATCTGGTACAAAATCAGGGAGCATCGGAACAAGTCCAAATAAAAAAAGGCCCTCCGCCGGGAGGGCCTTTTAATATAAATGCTTTTTATTTACGGCGTAGAGGGGCTTGCTTCATCATCATCATCATCCAGGATTTCCAGCGCCACATAGACCGTTGCCCCTGTTACCCCAGTAATAAGAGCGATACCGACAGGCGAGAGGAAAAAGATACCGGCAGGGCTGGTATTGAGCAGTAAATTCAGGTCAATCAGAACCGCTTCTTCACCGATTATCAGTCTGCCCTGAACATAATAGCTGGAAGCTTCTGTTGTCTCGTCTACAGTATGGCTGCGGGTGAAAGACTTGACGCGGACTCTGATATCGAATTCACCCGGGGGCACGCTGTCAATCATGTAATAACCCGTATCATCAGTATAACCAGAAGGATATTCATTTCCTTCATTGTCAATCAGGAAGATTGTCCCGTTTTTTACTGCAGTTTCGCCGTCCCTGTAGAATAGGAAACCTGAAACCTTGGCTGCGGATACAGCAGGAACAAGAACGAAAAGGTTGATAATACAGAATATCAACAAGTATATCAGTAAAAATTTTCTCATAAAAATCCTCCCTGGGAAATTAACGTAGTTAAAATAAATAATATTATGCAATAGCTATTCTGTCAATAGAATAATTCAAATATTTTTAATGGCTGTTTCCTTTCAAAAGGGTATCTACAAAACTTTCGGGTTCAAAGGGCATAAGATCATAGGCCTTTTCACCCACGCCTATGTATTTTATGGGAAGATCAAGCTCTTCCGATATGGCAGCAATTATGCCTCCCCTGGCGGTTCCGTCAAGCTTGGTAAGTACAATCCCGTTAATATCTACTATCTGCTTGAACTGCTTTGCCTGAGAGATTGCATTCTGGCCATTGGTAGCATCCAGCACCAGTATTGTTGAATGGGGAGCTCCGGGGAGCTGTTTGCTGACTGTCCTCTTTATCTTTTCAAGTTCCTGCATAAGATTGGTTTTGGTATGAAGCCTGCCAGCCGTGTCTATTATAAGGACATCATGGTTTTTAGCCTTAATGGAATTTACAGCATCAAATGCCACAGCAGACGGGTCTGCCCCCTCCTTGTGGGAGACCATGGGGACATTAAGCCTTTGAGCCCATATTTCCAGCTGCTGTATGGCTGCTGCACGAAAAGTGTCGCATGCTGCAATCATAATGGTTTTGCCTTCCTTCTGGAACTGCAGGGCGAGCTTTGCAATGGTGGTTGTTTTACCTACTCCGTTTACCCCGACAACCATTATTACATAAGGCTTAGGGGACGAGGCATCAATGGGGCCGGTTCCTGGTCTCGACAGGACATTTACCAGATGCTGTCTGATATAGGAAATGAGAAGGGACGGTTCCTTTTTTTCTCTGGGGCTGAGGTCCTTTTCAATGTTTGTGATTATTCTGGATGTTACACCTACCCCTATATCGCTCAAGATCAGCAGCTCCTCGAGCTCTTCGGCCATATCCTCATCCATCATGCCCCTGGCTCTGTTTAAAAAGGCATTTAAGCGGCCGTAAAACTGGTCCTGGGTCTTGGAAAGACCCTCTCTCAGGCGGTTGATAAGTTTTTTTCGGGAGAGGGTGTCCTCCAGAAATTCCTTGACTTTAAGCTCCTGAGAGCTGAGTTCCCCTGATTTTTCCTGCTTTTTGTAATCCCTGGATATGCTTTTCATGAGTTCAACTGATTCAGTATACAGGGAGGTGTCTTTGAATTTATTTTCTATTTCTGAAAGAAAATCAACAGCTTCAGCATAGTTCCCGTTTCCGGCAAGAAGCTTTGCAAACAGGAGAAGGTGCTTTGGTGCAAAATGGGACCTGTCGGTCCTGGATATATCATCAAAAATTTTTAGTGACTGATTGTTTCTCTGCTGATGGTAATATAGCTCAGCAAGGATCAGCCTGGCATGTGTCCCCAGTGCATGACCTGATTCAGGATTCCTTGATGCTTCTTTCATGCCTCGTTCAATTTTTTTAGATACCGGGTCTTCAATTTCCAGAACCTTTCCGTTGTCGGACAGTTCTCTGATAAGCCCGGCGGCCGCTTTTATGCTGTTTTCATCAAAAAAAGGCTGATCCAGGATAGATGAGAGGTATTGAATGCTCAGCTCCTGATTTTTCATCCGGCTGTATATAAGCCCCAGCTGTAGAAGAAAGGGGTTTTTATTCTTATCAGGGACAGCATCCAGGGATTCTTTCAGTATATCCGCGGCTTTCCTGTAATTTTCCTGTTCTGAGAATATTCTGGCAAAAGCAAGGATATCCTCCGGCACGATATCTTTACGGGAGTATTTTTTATGCAGACTGTTTTTAAGTTCTTTTAAGATGGCATGAACCTTAAGAGATAATTCGGCATTCTCGGTATATTTCAAAAGAGAGCAGACAGTCTCCAAAGCACTGATATTGTCACCGGTATTTACAAAGTACTTTCCCTTTAAAAATCTGTATGCAGGGTCACTTCGGTCAAGTTCACTTATTTGACCCATTTCCACCATATCCATTAGCATGGAAAAGGCTTCCGGGTTGTCATGCCTGATGAAAAAATCAAGGCCTTTCATTGCAATATCTTTGGTTCTGAAGGATTTAATATTTTTTATCGCTGAAACGGCATAATCGGCCAGGATTCTTGAATCACCGCCGGAAAGAAAGGACGGTTCTATAAGATCAAAGCCGGAAAAAAGCTCGCCTGCAATTTCCGCATTATCCTTTACCTGATCCAGGCGGGGAAGGATAAAGGCCAGAGAATCGGCAATCCTTCCAGTCCTTGCAAGAGATGTATACTTAGGCTGTATAAGCAGATCCTGCTCGAAACCCGGTGTCTTTTCCAGTTCCCTGATAACCTTAAGGCACAGCTTAGGGTCTTTTAAAGCAAGGGTTCTTAGTTCATCCCCGGGGTGTACTGAATTAAGTATTTCCCTGGTTAGTGCATGAGATTTTGATTTAATAAAGAGCATTTTGTACTTAAACCTGCTATTCTACCAGGGTTTCAATACCTTCAAGATTTATCAGCCTCTGCCTTATGGCTCTTGCAAGGTCTTCAGGGCAATCAGGGCTGTTCAGGGCTTTTTTATAATTCTCAACGGCAGCAGGCCTGTTGTTTTTCAGTTCATAGACCTGGGCGATATTATATATAAACTGAGGGATGTCCGGCTGAATTGCAAGAGCCCTCTGAAAAATGTCAAGGCTGTCATTGTACCTTTTGGTATCCTTGTAAAGAAGCCCAAGCTGAAGGTAGCTGTATAGAAAGTCGGGAGCTATTTCCACAGATTTCTGGAGTTCCGATATGGCCAGGTCCTTTTTGTTCTCCTTTATGAAAATCAGGGCAAGATTATAGTGAGCAAGCTCAGGAGTCGGGTAGGCTTTATTTTTTAATACTTCAACAAAATGGCTTTTAGCCTTATCATACTGGCCTGTCTCGGCATAGAGGACACCCAGGTTGTTGTGGGTATCAAAGAATCCAGGCTCAAGCTTCAGGGCATCCCTGAAATAATCTTCAGCGCTCTTAAAATCCTTGAGGCCTTTATAGGCAAGCCCTATGGCGTTTACGAGGACAGGGTCGTTTTTAATCCCCTGGTATGCCTGTTTCAGCTCCTTCAGGGCCTGTCCAAAATCACCGTTGTCAAGAAACCTCATGCCTATCCTCATATGTGCCTGGGCAGTCTGCATGTCGGAAACCTTTTTTTCAGTCCTCCGGGCAGAGGAACATCCTGTCAGAATTATAAAAATTGCCACCAGGGCAATAAGGCTAATTTTCTTCATGGAAATTTCTCCTTATAGATTCATAATATGCGTTTTCAAAAGCTATAACAATCTTAGGGTCATATTTTGTACCCGACCATTCAATGACTTTTGCCAGGACATCATCAGGATCCCACCTGTTCTGGTAGGGACGGTCTGTGGTCATGGCGTCAAAGGTGTCGGCAATGGCAATTATACGGGCCTCAAGGGGTATAAGTTCTCCTCTGATTTTATCGGGATAACCCGAGCCGTCCCATTTTTCGTGATGGTGCTTCATTCCGGGAATTATATCATGCAGTTTTGTTATGCTGCCCATGATATTTGCCCCGTAAATCGGGTGTTTCTGCATTTCCCTGTATTCTTCGTCATCAAGTATGCCGGGTTTCTGGAGTATGCTGTCAACTATGCCTATCTTGCCTACATCATGAAGAAGTGCAGCTATCTTTACCTTTTTGATTATATTGGGGGGCAGGCCCAGTGAAAAGGCTATGGCAACACTGTACCTTGTAACCCTTTCGGAATGGCCCTTTGTATAGGGGTCTTTGGCATCAATGGAAGATGCCAGGGCCTGTATGCTCTGAAAGAAAAGCTCCTCATTATCCTTTGCTGCTTTCTCCAGCTGAACGATATACTCCTTGATCTTCCTGGTCATAAGGTTGAAGGTATTGGCAAGACTGCCAATCTCATTCTTTGATTTTATATTAATCATCTGCGAATACTCGCCGTCAGCTATGGACCTTGATTTCTGTTCAAAGAGCATTATAGGGTTGGAGAGCCTTTTGGCCAGGATATAGCTTACCATGGCAACAGCAACCATTGTAGTCAGAAGGATGGTAAGGGATACATAAATTATCTCCGAAATCTGTATCCTGCTTTCCTCTTCGAGCCTTCTGACATAGAAGAGGGCTGTTTTTATCGGTGACTGGGATATAATCCCCCAGTTCAGATTGAACATGCTGACATTTGCAAAGGCTCCGAATATATTCTCCCTGTTCTGGTCATGGTATGTGATGGAGCCGGATCCCATTCCCAGGAGAGCAGTCTCCACAACCTCCTGGTTACCCATGTACTGCCTGTCTATCATAATATCCCTGTTGCTGTGATAGACAGCAAATCCATTCTGATCAACCACAAAGACTGTGCTTTGCCTGTAGTCCTGGCTGAATATCTCCTCAAAAGGCGTATATAGATTGGAACACATCTTCAGAATGACCTCATTCTTATCTTTCATGTCTGCAAGAGTGTAAAAGCAGAAATAGGAGAATATTTCATTATTGGATTCATACAGATCCAGATGTTCAATGTATATTCCATACCTGCTGATGTTTGCCGTGAGTTCAGGGTCTGAACCGGATTCAATCACGGAGAATACGCTCTGGGCACCGCTGTTGATATTTTCCAGGGCTTCATCAAGCTCTGAATAGTTAAGGGCTTTTATGATACTGCCGGCACTGCTGAGTGTATTGATATATCCGGAAAAAAGGATATTAATCTCCTTGGCCAGGGATTTTACCCTGGATACTTCAGTCTCCTGCAGGTTGGCTATTAGAGTATCCTGGTATTTGTAAATCATGTCCTTGGTAATCTTCTGAGTACTTTTCAAATTAAAAAAGGTAGCAGCAATTAAGGGAATAATGGATATCAGCAGGGTTGAGACAAGTATCTCGGTCAGTATGGTTCTAATCTTCATTGCCTGGCCTGCTGTCAGGACCGGTATTCATGGGAGGCAGTTCTGTTAAGGTTTCACCGGTCAGTTCATAAGCCAGGACCTTCTGGGTTTTTCCTTTAAGGAGAAGTTCTCCCAGGGGTCTGGCACAGAAATAACTTTTTGTGTTTATATAGGTCTCCTCACCTATGGTAACATACTGGGGCCTTGATACCGATTCCAGTCTTTTTGCCACGTTTACCGCGTCTCCCAGCGCAGTATATTCCATTCGTATATCTGAGCCCAGGTTACCTGCCACCACCTTGCCGGTGTTTATGCCTACCCTTATCGAAAACCGCTGGTCATGAGGAAGATCACTATTCAATCTTTCCACCTCCCGGATCATTTCTATGCCGCACTTCACTGCTTTTAACGGATTGAACTGGTCGTAATGGGGCGCACCGAATAAGGCCATAATGCCGTCGCCCATGAACTTATCCACAATGCCGCCATTATCAAAGATGACCTTGGTCATGGAATTAAGGTATTTATTGAGGAATACAGCAACCTGAGGCGGAGGAAGCATTTCGGAAAGCCTGCTGAAATCCTTTACATCGCAAAAAAGGACTGAAAGGGTCGTTTTCTGCAGGTCTAAGGTATTTCTTTCCTTACCTATATTGCTTACAATTACCTCTACGATATCAGGGCTGAAGTACCTCTGAAGATTATTCCTGATATTTCTTTCTGCTATTATATTGTCCATAAGCCTGACTTTATGAACAGCCAGGGCAATATTGTTGGCTATGGTAATAAGAAGGGACATATCATCCTTGCTGAATATATTTTCACTTATAAGGCTGTCGAGGTAGATGACTCCTATCACCTGGTCTTCCAGCCATAAGGGAACGCAGAGAACACTCCGGATGCCGTACATATGTATGGAATCGCCGGCTTTGAACCTTGGATCGAGCACGGCATTACTGGTGATAATACCCACCCTTTCATTGAATACCTTGTTCAGGATGGTTGTGCTGATCTTTATATTGTTGTCAAACCTGTTATCTTTGCTCTTTGTGGCCTTTATTTTCAGTTTTTTTGCGTTTTCGTCGTAAAGAAGGATAAAACCTCTGTCGGATGAGAATACATCAAAAAGCAGAGCCATGATATTTTCAAGCAGTGATTCAAGCTTAAAGGCCGCCTTAAACCTGAGGCACGGTACCTGCTCAGAAAATTCAGATTCAATACCCGGTATGCCATCACGCATCCCGATATACGTGAAATTACTGTTGCCAGAGCAGCGCCCCGGATGCCCATTTCGGGGAAGAAAAACCACCCGAAGATCAGTATCGGGTCAAGGATTATATTTATTATCAGGCTTGTTATAAGTATCTTAAAAAATACAATATTATTGCCTATTGCATTGAATGTATTGCCGAGGACCTGATAGAAGAACAGAAAAAAGGAGCTTATTATCATGATGCTTGTATAGGTAACCCCCTGCGAGCTGACAAGGGAGTCGGAGGTCATGAATCTGAATAACAGGGGTATTACCCAAAGCCCCGTTAATATGAAAAGTACGCTAAGTACAGCGCACAGTACCGCCGAGGTCCTGAATACATCAACAGAGCTTTCAAAGTTTTTCTCGCCTATTCTCCTGGCAATGATCGAGGTCTGGCCGGTGGCAATAATGCTCCCTATGCTCATTATACCCCATAGAATAAAGGATGAAACTGATATGGCAGCTATGCTGTGATGCCCTAACTTCCCTATCCAGAATATATCAATGAGCTCGAAGGCTGATTGAAACACCATCATCCCTATTGCCGGAAAGGCAAGGCGCAAAATGTTCCTGTTCAATGAGCCTGTTGTCAGATCCCTGTACATGATGAATAATCTTATTAATGGAAAAAGCGGTTAATTGCAAATGAAAAATTTGCCGAAGTATGAGCTGCATATTATGCCTCACAAAGCTGAATATCAAATTTAAATATTGACATAAAAAAGATATACGGTTAACATACCCTGTCATTTTATCATTATTAGCTGGAGGCTCGATATGGACAGTCAAAAAATAAAGGAGACCCTTAATCTTCCAAGGACAGGATTTCCCATGAAGGCGAATCTGTCTGCCAACGAACCGAAAATACTGGAATTCTGGGAGAAAGAGGGTATTTATCATGCGATAAGGGAAAATAAATCAGGCCTGCCAAAATTCATACTTCATGACGGCCCGCCTTATGCTACAGGCCATATACATATCGGCACAGCCCTCAACAAGGTTTTAAAGGATTTTATTGTTAAATATAAAAATATTACAGGTTTTGACGCACCCTATGTTCCTGGCTGGGATTGCCACGGGCTGCCCATTGAGAATAAGGTTGAAAAAACCATGAAAGATAAAAAGGAATCCCTTTCAAAACTTGAGATTCGGAAAAGATGCTATGATTATGCCGTATCCTATGTTGATATAATGCGTGAGGAATTCAAGAGGCTGGGAGTTCTGGGCCGGTGGGAAGAACCCTATCTGACCCTGAACCCTGTTTATGAGGCGGTTATCCTCAGGGTTCTCGCATCAGCAGTCAGGCAGGGGTATGTCTACCGCCAGCTCAAACCCATACACTGGTGCATGGGGTGTACAACCGCCCTGGCAGAGGCGGAGCTTGAATATTCGGATGCAGAATCGGATTCCATATTCGTGAGGTTTGCTCTCAAGAGGGCAGGTATTGCAAGTCCCCTTAAGGAATATGAAGGCAGAGAAAATGTCTTCTTTATGATCTGGACCACCACTCCCTGGACCATACCTGCAAATATGGCCCTGGCAGTCCATCCGGACCTGGATTACGGCATTTACAGCGTTGACGGTGAGTTGCTTATACTTGCCAGTGAGCTGAAGGATAGCCTTGAATCAAAACTGGGTATCGGCTCTTTTAAGCTGTTGAAACAGTTCAGGGGCAATATGCTGGAAGGGGATATCGCCCGGCATCCCCTTATAGACAGGGAGTCTGCAGTAGTTCTGGCAAACTATGTAACCCTTGAACAGGGTTCAGGTATTGTGCATACAGCACCGGGGCACGGCCAGGAAGATTATCAGACCGGACAGAAATACAATATAGAAACCTTCTGCCCGGTGGATGAAAAGGGGAGATTCACCAGCGGATTCGCACCCTTTGAGGGGGTCAATGTCTTTGAATCAAACCCCGGTATAGTACAGATGCTCAAAGACAGGGGCATGTTATTGAAAAGCGAGAGCTTTTCCCATTCCTATCCCCATTGCTGGAGATGCAAAAAACCTGTTATATTCAGGGCGACAGAGCAGTGGTTTATAAATATTGACCACAACGGCCTGAGAAAAAAAGCCCTGGACAGTATCCGGAGCGTTGACTGGATACCAGGCTGGGGTATGAACAGGATATATGCCATGATAGAGAACAGACCCGACTGGTGCATTTCAAGGCAGAGAAACTGGGGAGTTCCCATCGTTGCAGTAAAGTGCAGTGACTGCGGAGAGATAAGCATCGATGCTGACCTTATAGACAGGGTAGCGGATATTGTTGAAAAAGAAGGTATAGGTATCTATTTTGAAAAGAATATAAGGGAAATAATCCCCGGTTTGAAATGCCCGCGGTGCGAATCGCATAATATAATACAGGAAGAGGACATACTGGATGTATGGTTTGAATCCGGGGTATCCCATAAGGCTGTTCTGACAACCAATGAGGAGCTGTCCTGGCCTTCGGACCTGTATCTTGAAGGTAGCGACCAGCACAGGGGATGGTTCAATTCTTCCCTAATACTTTCACTGATATCGGAAAAGACCCCCCCTTACAGGCAGGTACTGACCCATGGTTTTGTCGTTGATGAGCAGGGGAAAAAGATGTCCAAGTCTCTGGGTAATTTTATCAGCCATGAGGATATAATCGGAAAGTACGGCGGAGACATACTTAGGATGTGGGTTGCATCCGAGGATTACAGGGAGGATATAAGGGTATCCAGAAACATCATTGACAATCTTTCGGAAAGCTACAGGAAGATAAGAAACACCTTCCGCTTTGCACTTTCAAATCTCTATGATTTCAACCCTGATAAGGACATGGTAAGGCTTGAGAATATGACCGGCCTGGATAAATTCTATTTTGAAAAGTATCTAGCTATTGCAGAAAGGATAAAATCTGCCTACGAGAAGTACAATTTCCATATTGTTGTCCAGAACCTTGTCAACTTTGCCAGCATTGACCTGTCAAGCCAGTACCATGACATTATCAAGGACAGGCTCTATGTAAACAGGGCTGACAGCAGGGAGAGGAGGAGCACCCAGAGCTGCATATACAGGATAATAAAGGGGCTTCTGACCCTTTCTTCCCCGATTCTGTCCTTTACAGCCGACGAAGCATGGCAGTATCTTCCTAAATCATCCAAAGATCCTGTCAGCGTTCATCTCTCCACTCTCGGGGAATATGGTTTTCATTTTGAAAAAACAGGTATTTTTGAGGACATTTTGAGCATAAGGTCTGCAGTATCCAAAAAGCTGGAAATCCTGAGGAAAGAGAATGTAATCGGCTTGTCCCTGGATTCTCATGTGAGCATCAAAATACCTGCAAGGCTCTTTGAACAGCTCAATTGCATGAAAGATGAGCTGAAAGAGATATTGATGATATCGGAAATAGAGCTTGTTAAATCAGAGGAAAAAGAAAAGGATACTGTTGAGGAATCAATAGAAATATCTGCAAAAAAGCATGACGGGGAGAAATGCCCCCGATGCTGGCGGTATTTTTACAAAAGCCAGGAACTGTGTCCGAGATGTTCCTCCATAATAAAAGATATTTAGCATGATGTTTAAGAAAAACCCTGCAGGGGCATTTGTGTTATTCCTGCTGTCAGTTGCTGTTATTGACCAGCTGAGCAAGTTTTATATTCTCAGGCTAAATGCTCTGGACCCTGGGGCTCTGCTTTCGGGTATCCCTATAATAATCGGTTTCCTCGAGATAACCCTGACCTATAATCAGGGCATCATTTTTGGTTTTCTTGGGAATGCCAATAATCTGGTGATACTAACACTTAATATATTCATACTTGCAGGGGTATTTATCTTTGTTGCCATGGATATAAAAAGGGGCAGGACGGGGCTTTTATATCTCGGGGGCTTCGGTCTGATTCTGGGAGGAGCCCTGGGGAATATCCTTGACAGGATAATTGTAGGAAAGGTCATAGATTTCATTAAGGTATATATAACATCTGATTTTATATGGCCAATATTCAATATTGCCGATTCAGCAATAACCGTCGGAATAATCCTGGTATTTGCTGATATGATTTTTTTTGACAGGGAGAGTAAGATAAATGCACCCGATACTGCTTGATCTTGGATTTATAAGGCTCCATACCTATGGTTTCTGTATTTCACTGGGTGTAGTGGCTGCTTTATTGCTGGCCATAAAGCTGGGCAGGTCCTTTGATATAAGCAGGGATTTCATACTGGATCTTACGATAAAACTGCTTATATCGGGGATCATTGGCTCGAAAATCCTCTATATCATGGTATATTACCAGGAATTTATCCAGGAACCTGTCAGGATAATCAGGGATTTCAGGTCTGGATTTGTTTTTTTCGGGGGACTTATCCTTGCATTTATAATGGGCTATCTGCATGTCAGAAAGAGTAAATACAGGATGGGCAATCTTTTTGATGTTTTCGCCCCTGCATTGGCCCTTGCCCATTCCTTTGGAAGGCTCGGGTGCACCATGGCTGGATGCTGTTATGGAAAGGCGGTGCCCCATGATGCCTTTTATACCCTGCGTTTCTGCCATCCTGAAACCATTGCCTGTCCTGTATGCAGGCCTCTTATTGCGACACAGCCCATAAGTTCGATATTTCTCTTTCTGCTGTCGATGCTTATGCTATCTCTTTTTTTTAAATGGAAAAAGCGTTATCCTGGAAGCCTATTATTTATCTATGCATCAACTTATTCCCTTTTCAGGTTTATTATTGAGTTTTTCCGCGGTGATGACCGCGGGTTCCTTTTCGGGCTTTCAACATCCCAGGTCATCAGCATGGCTGTATTTCCGGCAGCCATTTACCTTCTTTTCAAATATAATATACGCAGAAAGAAACCATGAGTGCGGATATCCCGACAAAAGGGTCTGTTATGTGCCGAAAACCCGGCAGTGAATTATCAGGTCTCAGGCTTGATATTGCTCTTTCAGAAATGGATCCGGGTATTTCAAGGAATTTTGCACAATATCTTATAATATCCGGATATGTTTTTGTCAATGGCAGGCAGGAAATTCGCAAATCCCAGAGACTGAATGCTGAAGATATCGTAGAGGTCTTGGAATATGAAAAAAAATCTGATGCCGTTCCCCTGCCAAAAAAAGCAGAGCTGAATATACTGTATCAGGATGAATTCCTTCTGGTCATTGACAAGCCTTCAGGTCTAACAGTCCATCCAGGATCCGGCAATACCCAGGACACCCTTGTTAATGCCCTGCTCTATTACCGGGAAATGTTCAGCATACGCCTTTCAGATATGCAGGGCATATCCCGGTGCGGTATAGTGCACAGGCTTGACAAGGATACATCCGGTGCCATGCTTATTGCCAAGGAAAATGAGGCGCACCTTAAGCTTCAAGGACTGTTCAAGGAGCGCAGGGTCAAGAAGGAATACCTTGCGGTGGTATGGGGCGAGATAATGCCGAACGAACTTATAATTGACAGCCCTATTGGAAGGCACCCCAAAAACAGGCTTAAATTTTCATCAAAATCATCCTTTCCGAAGGATGCATTTACAAAAGTGAGGGTATTCAGCCGTTTCAACGGATTCAGCCTCATTAAGGCCTATCCCCTTACCGGCCGGACCCACCAGATCCGTGTTCACATGAAAGAGGCCGGGTTTCCCATTGTCGGAGATAAAGTATATTCTGCCAAAAGGACACAGAGTATGGAGAAATATTTTGCCAGAAACAGTACGGTTTTAAGACTGATGCTTCACAGTCAAAGGATTTTATTTCCCCATCCCTTTAAAAGTGATATATTAATTATCAGTTCACCGGTTCCAGCTGATTACAGGGAGTGTTTAAGGGTTTTAAGGCATTATAATGGTTAGAGTCCTAATAGTCGATGATTCAGAAATTATCCGGAAACAGCTCAGGGCATTTCTGGAGACGAAGAAGCGCTATGAGGTTCAGGAGGCTTCAGACGGCCTGGAAGCAATACAAAAGCTGAAGGCTGACCCTGATTTTGACATCATTGCCCTTGATGTCGAGATGCCGCGTCTTAACGGGCTGGAAACCCTCAGGGGAATATCTTCCATGGATCTGGATGCTGTGTGTATCATGATAACATCAAGGAGTGACTTTAATACCGTAATACAGGCCGTACGTCAAGGAGCCTATGATTATGTTACAAAACCCATTGATTTTGAAAACCTCCTTCTTGTAATTGATCGCGCCCTGGAGAAAAGGGCTCTGGAAAAGGAGAACAAGAGGCTGATTGATGATCTGCAGAAGATGAACAGCAATCTTACCCAGCTGGTAAGGCAGAGAACAAAACATCTTGCAGAAGCGGAACAGAAGGCCAGAACCTATGCCAACCAGCTTGAAAAGGCCTATGAAGAGCTTAAAAGCCTTGATAAAATGAAGGGCGATTTTATTTCCCTTGCCTCCCACGAGCTCCGGACGCCTCTTGTTCTTATCAAGGGCTACAGCGAGATACTTCTAAGGAAAAGATACGGGCATATGTCGGAGCAGGTAGAGAATGCCCTGAAGATACAGAGCGAGAATATAGAAAAACTCAGTGAGATAATAAATGAAATATTAATGATAAATAACCTTGAGATTCTCGAGAATATCTACAAAGAAGAAAATATTGACATTAATCCGGTCCTTGTGGAGGCCTATGAGTCATTAAAGGAATTTATAAATCTCCGCAATCAGGTCTTCAAGTCCGAGATCAGTGAAATCCCCCTTATTGTAAAAGGCAATAATAAACTGCTTTTTTATGCTGTCCATAACCTTCTTATCAATGCCATCAAATTTACCCCCGATGGCGGTGTAATAGTATTAAGAAGCGCAATGAAGAATTCAGAAAGCCCTTCCAAAGCCCTGATATCTGTCTCTGATACAGGCATAGGCATCCCCCAGGAATCTCTGGAAAAAATATTTACCCCTTTTTACGAAGTAAAGGATATTAAGTACCACAGCTCAGGAAAATTTCAGTTCCTTTCCGGAGGGCTCGGAGTAGGACTGTCTATAGCAAAAAACATTGTAAACCAGCATTCAGGCAGGATTGCTGTAGAAAGCTCCCTGGGAAAGGGAAGTACCTTCTATATCACCCTTCCCCTCGTGAAATAACCCCTTTTCCCGCAGGGAACACCTCTGATAAATATTGACAACAGGTCCAATCAAAATAGGATTAGACTGTAGCTTCAATATAAAAGGGTGTCATCCTATGTACGCAGGCATCGATGCAGGTTCGCTGTCATTCAAAATTGTCCTGGCTGAAGATGAGGGGCTCCTGAGAAAAACGGTTTATCATGAAGGAGAGCCCCTAAAAGCATTCAATAGTATTCTTGAGCAATTCAGGCTGGATAACGCAGTCATTACCGGCAGATATGGCGCGCTTATTTCCGGCAGGTACAGAATACCTTCCGCTGACCCTGTCAGAGCCCTGCTTTACAACCAGCAGTCCAGTGTAAGCCGGATTGTGGATATCGGTGCATCCAGACTCTCCATGATAGAGCTTAAGGGGAAAAAGTTCCACAGGTTAAATACCAATTCCCTTTGTGCATCAGGAACAGGTGCCTTCCTTGACCAGCAGATGAAACGGATGGGACTGGATTACAGCATGCTGGAAGGCATTGACTTCATTGAAGACCCCCCTTCCATTGCAACCCGTTGTGCAGTCTTTGCAAAAAGCGACCTTATACACAGACAGCAGGAGGGTTACCCGGTAAAGATGCTGTGGAACGGCCTGGTGCGTGGAATGGCTGAATCAGCATTTTCCACCCTTTTCAGGGGGAAAAATATCAGCGGGGACATTCTTCTGATAGGCGGTCTGGCAAACAACCGCATATTTGCAGAATACCTTAAAAGGCTCTGCGATCCAGCTTGTCTTGTAGTTCCCCAGTATTCATCCTATTACCAGGCTGAGTCAAACCTCCTTTACTGTCAGAATAATAAGGAGCATAAAAAATATTTTTCTATCCCCGGAATTGCAAAAACCCGGGAAAAGCCGCTTTTAATTGAAACAGAAAAAATAGAAGGGCATTTCTGGGAAATGGACTGCTACGGCAATGAGGCTGATATATATTCACTTAAAAAGGGACTGAAAGAAGAAGTCTTTATCGGGGTGGATATCGGCTCCACCAGCACCAAGCTCGTTGCCGGCGACAGGAATGGAAAGATACTTTTTGGACTTTATAACCGGACCGGGGGCAGGCCTGTTGAAGCTATGAAAAACCTTCTCAGGGGTATAAAAAGGCTTATTCATGAGTACTCCCTGGAACTTCGGATAAAAGCCATCGGGACCACAGGAAGCGGGAGAAAACTGGTAGGGCATTTTATCGGAGCCGATATGATAATAAATGAGATTACAGCCCATTTAAAAGGAGCAGTCAAGGAATACCCGCGCATACAGACGATTTTTGAGATAGGAGGCCAGGATTCCAAGTATATATCGGTTGAGGACGGCTGGATGAAAGATGCCAGTATGAACTATGTATGTGCCGCCGGCACAGGATCTTTCATAGAGGAACAAGCGCTGAACCTCGGCCTGAAACTGGAAGATATAGAAAAGCTTTGCAACGGAGTCAGCCCTCCGGTATCCAGCGACCGGTGCACCGTTTTCATGGAGCAGGATGCTGTTCAGCTTCTTATAAACGGTTTTTCAAAGAGCGAAGTAATGGCCAGCATGCTTTATTCTGTATGCAGGAATTATCTTCACAGGGTTGTGCAGTCAAGACCTGTCAGGGAACCAGTTCTCTTTCTGGGTGCTACATCGAAAAATAAAGGTCTGGTCAGGGCTTTTGAAAATATCATGCAGAAAAGGGTATATACATCTGTCTATGGCCATATAACCGGTGCTATAGGTGTTGCAGAGGCTCTAAGGAAAACCCCCCCCCTTGAAACAAGATTCCGGGGGCTGGGTATCAGCGAAGCCGAAGTGGATCTGTCAGAGGCCAACTGCGGGCTGTGTGCCAACAGATGCAGGATTACACATATGAATATGCCTTCCCTGGGCAAGGCCTTGAGCTGGGGCTATATGTGCGGTAAAGAGCCCGAAGAAACATCAGCCAGGAAAGTTCATGCCCTGAGATATTTAAAAGAGCTTGAATCCTCCACCTTTGATTCAACAGAAAAAAGAAACGCCGGGGATGCCGTCTATTACCCCAGAGCCCTGCAGTTCTATTCCCATTATCCCCTGTGGGAGCATTTTTTCAAACAGCTTGGCATCAATATTATACCCTCCATGCAGTCAGGGGATAAAACAGCCCGGCTGAGCAGGGAGTATGCCATATCCGATTTCTGCTATCCCCTCAAGCTTTCCATCGGCCATGTCGTGAACCTGGTAAAGGATAATAAAATGCCTGTATTTCTGCCCTGCAATATACAGGATACCCCTAACCCGAAGACCAGGAAGAGCCATTTCTGCCCGATCAGCCAGGGACTTCCGTCAATAATAAAAAATACCCTCCAGTACAATAATCTACCGAGTGATTTTCTCTTAAGCCCGGTTGTAGATTTTGAAAAAAGCCTGGAGGAAAACTCTGAAAGTATCTGCAGAGAGCTTCGCAGGCATTTCAGCTTTTCCCGTAAATCAGTAAAGGAAGCCTTCAGAAAAGCAGTCATATACTATGATAGCATGATCTTGAAAAGAATAAAAAGGGGCAGGGAGATTATTACAGAGCATCGTAAAAAGAAAGTCAATAGCCTGGTTCTGCTGGGAAGGCCTTATAATATCTTTGACGGGGTTTTGAACCAGAAAATTCCCAGGAGCTTAAGCCGGTTCGGCCTTGATATTATCCCGGGAGATTTCATCCCGGTTGAGCGTTCTGACATAGGACCCGATACCTCTGACCTGTACTGGGCCTATAGCCAGCATCTTGCAGCATGTGCAGAATTCATCCGGGATGAGCCGGGGCTTTATCCGGTATACCTGACAAATTTCAGCTGCGGTCCTGATTCTTTTCTCTTAAGTCTTCTGGAAAAGATTATGGGTAAAAAACCCTTCCTGGTGCTGGAGCTTGATGAGCTCGGAGGTGATGCCGGCTATATTACAAGGCTGGAAGCCTTCTATGACAGGATAGAGGCCTGCAGGAACAGATCCCCGGAGAAAGAGGAAAAGCCTTCCCTGAAGATTAATCTTTGCAGGAGCATAAACGGCCACCGCCTGTTCATACCCCCTATGCACCCCTTTGCCACAAAACTGCTGAGCCATGCCTTCAGGGCCTTTGACATTGAGGCGGTGGCAATGCTTAAGGAGGATATGCATACCTTTTCCCTGGGCAGGTCTGTTGTAAGGGGTTCTGAATGCATGCCGGCAGCATCCACCATCGGTTCTTTTCTGCATTATATTGAAAGCTCCAGAGTCAGGGGAAAGGCGAAAAACCTGCTGTTTATGCCCTGCACCTCAGGCCCCTGCAGATTCGGACAGTATGCAAGGCTTCATGGCAGTATCATAAGTGACCGTGGTATTGATGCTGAAGTTTTTTCGCCTTCAAGCGAGGATAATTACGGCAGTCTCGGGGGCAGACTGCGTATACACCTCCTCAAAAGCGTTATAGTTGCAGATGTCCTTACGAAGCTGGGTTGCGCATTAAGGCCATGGGAGACAAAAGGCGGGGAAACGGATGCCATAATAGCAAAATATACCGGTCTGCTGGCTGAGGCCTTTGAAAAGAGGGCGGATATATGTAAGCTTCTCAAATCTCTCAGCAGGGATCTTCATTCGGTGAATACGGACAGGAAAAAGAAAAAGCCTCTTATAGGAATTGTTGGAGAGATATATGTCAGGAATTCCCCCTTTTCCAATAATAATCTCATTGGCAATATAGAGAAAAACGGCGGGGAGGCATGGCTCTGCTCATCCCTGGAATGGATGTATTATACAGGCTATATATGGCGTCTGGGCCGCAGGACTCTCTGCAGTCTGCTTAAAAACTCTCTTTCAGCCAGGATCCTGAGTTTCCTGGAACACCGTTACATGAACATATTCAGCGATATGCTTAAGAGCAGAAGGGAACCCGATATAACTCAGATTCTTGATGCTGGAAAGGAATACATACCTCTGGAGTTTACGGGTGAAGCCATACTGACTATCGGCAGAGGCATTCATTTTATAAAACAGGGAGCCGACATGATAGTGAATGTTTCGCCTTTTACATGCATGCCCGGCGCTATAAGCAGTGCTATCTTCAGAAATATATCAAAGATATACAAAGTGCCGGTCATATCGGTCTTTTATGACGGAGAGACTGATTTTAACGAACTTTTAAGCACATATATAAATAATATAAATTGAAAGCAATGAACAGGGAATATATAAGGTATTTTATTTTAGCCCTTTCGGGAATCCTCATGGGATTGTCCAGGGATAATGCATGGCTCTTTGTGTTTTCACTTTTTGCACTCCTGCCCCTCATCTATTATACCGTTTTGTCAAAAAGCGCCTTTTCTGCTTTTATTTCGGGTATTTTCTATGGTTTTTCCTACAATATGTTCTGTATATACTGGATAATCAATACCATGGTGAATTATGGCGGTCTCAGCATGATGGAGGCTGTTTTTGTCCTGATTCTCCTGTGCATCTATTTAGCCCTGTTCTGGGGTGTTTTTGCCATGCTGATACATCATGCCTCAAAAAGGGGTATTTCCATTTTCATTCTGCCTGGTGCCTGGGTACTGCTGGAATATGTCATATCCTTTCTTTTTACCGGGTTTCCCTGGACACTTCTGGGCTACAACTGGGGCAGAAGCCTTTTATTCATACAGCTTCTTGATATAGGGGGAGTATATATGCTTTCCTTTTTGCTGGTTTTTATAAATGTGCTTCTATTCCGTATATGGATGGAAGGGTCTAAAAGGAGGGATATTGCCTTATTAATCATGACTGTATCCCTTATTTCATGCTACGGTTTTTCCAGGCTCACGTATTTCGGGCGTGCCGAACCAGCAGATACCAAGACCATTGCCATGATACAGACCAATATAGACCAGGGTGAGAAGATGGACCGTAGAAAAAGGTTCGAGATACTGGACGGCATGCTTGCTTATCTGGAGAGATTTGTCACACTGGAAACTGACCTTATTGTATATCCGGAGACAGCATTCAATATAAATATCAGAGATACCGGTTACTTTTATAACCTAATAAACTGGGCCCGGGATAACAGCAAACCGGTTCTTGCCGGAACCATCGATTACAGGTCGGAGGGCGGCAATATCCTTTATTTCAATGCAAGCATGTTTACTGAAAAAGGCAACTACAGTTTTTATCACAAAATCCACCTGGTACCCTTCGGTGAATACCTGCCCCTGGCAAACCTTCCCATAATAAAGAATTTAAGGAATATTGTACCCTCAGACACGGACAGGGGCAGGGACAGGACAATATTCTGCGACAGCTCCGGTTTCTGTTTCATAACACCCATATGTTTCGAGATTATATTTCCTGAAGAAGTTGCAGGCTGGGCCTCTGATAATGCCGATGCCATTATTACACTGACTAATGACGCATGGTTCGGCAGGACCAAGGCATCCCTGCAGCATTTTGACAAGGTCATCTTCAGGGCAGTGGAAAACCGAAGGCCTTCCCTGATGCTTGCCAATACCGGTGTTTCCGGTTTCGTTGATATTACGGGCAGGCCCTACAGCATGACAGGTTTGTTTTCTGAAGAAATAGTCGTTGATAGAATGCATCTTTATGAAAAAAGTAAAACCTTATGGAATATCATTTATAAATACAATATACTTTTTTACATAGTACTGACTTTATTGCCTGCTTATGTAAAAAAGCCGGGGGAGACTCAGAATGAGATATAAAGACGGTATAGAAAGGGAAAATCTGAAGCTGGAAGGCATCCAGGCAGTAGCATGGCACAGTATCGGAACAGAAAAGGCATACAGCAAGCTATATACAGACCCGAACGGCCTTGAGGAAAAAGAAGCAGGCATCAGGCTTGACGAGTTCGGTGAAAACTCTCTCCCGCCAAAAGAACCTCCTTCAATGACTGAAATATTCCTGCATCAATTTAAAAGCCCGCTAATTTATATACTCATCTTTGCAGGTTTTATTGCTTTGCTTATAAATGAAATAACCGATGCGGCCTTTATATTAGGTATAATTATGCTTAACAGTGTCCTGGGAACCTACCAGGAGTATAATGCCGAGAAAAGCGCCGCTTCCCTTCAAAATATGATTAAATTGCAGGCAAAGGTAAGAAGAAACGGGCGCGAGCAGACCATATCATCCAGGGATATTGTTCCGGGCGATATAGTTATGCTGGAATCGGGAGACAGGGTTCCTGCTGATATGCTGCTGACAGAAAATAATAATATCTCTGTGGATGAATCCTTCCTCACCGGAGAAAGCAGGCCGGTCTTAAAGACTTCAGGTGCACTGGATAAGGATACCCCGCTGGCTGACAGGCTTAATGTCCTGTATGCCGGTTCAACTGTGGTCTCAGGCAGAGGTACGGGTATTGTCTATAAAACAGGCCTGAATACGGAGGTCGGGCAGATCGCAAGTTCCGTAAACCTTTCTGAACCGGCCAAGCCGCCGCTGGTCATACGCATGGAAAAATTCAGCAGGAATATCTCTTTTGCTGTTATCGGGGCATGCCTGATTCTTTCAGTTATTGCTGTCAGCAGGAATATGCCCTTTGCCGATATTGTTTTCATGGCAGTGGCCCTTGCTGTATCTGCCATACCTGAGGGTTTGCCTGTTGCCCTTACTGTAGCACTGTCTATAGGAACAAAAAGGATGGCTGACAGGAATGTTATTGTAAGAAAGCTCACAGCAGTCGAGGGACTTGGAAGCTGTACCTACATAGCGTCGGACAAGACGGGAACCCTTACCCTTAATAAACAGCTGGTGAGAATAGCGGTTCTGCCCGATGAAAAGGCCTTCACCATAACAGGGGATGAAATATCCGGGGAAGGTGAGATACTTGGGGAAGACAGCCTTAAGCCCGATGCCCGGGAAAGCAGTCTGATACTGCGTATTGCCGAAGCTGTATCCGTAACAAATGAAGCATCCCTTTATAAAAAGGAAGGAAACTGGGCTTACAGCGGTGATGCTGTGGATGCGGCCCTCCTTGCTTTCTCAGTAAAAGCAGGCCTTGAACCCGATAAAATTAAACGGGGTATAAAAATTATCAGCGATATACCTTATGAGAGTGAAAACCGCCTGTCTGCAACTCTTTATTCCAGGGACGGCAGGGTATATACTGCGGTAAAGGGGGCCTCAGAGGCTGTTATTCCCTTTTGTGAGCAGATAATCGATAAAAATGGCAAGCGGAGCATAGAGAGGGATAAAATGATGGGCATAGCTGATAATCTTGCCTCAGAAGGATACAGGGTGCTTGCGGTGGCCTATTCCGAACATGGACCTGAAGAAAGGGATATGGATTTCAATATAAGAAATCTGGGCAGATTGACCCTTGCCGGTTTTATCGGCATGATTGACCCTCTTAGATCTGATGCTGCCCAGGCAGTAATGGAGGCATATGGGGCAGGGGTTATTGTATCCATGGTAACAGGTGACCATCCTGCCACAGCCCTTGCCATTGCCAAAAAAATCGGCATAGCTGACAATTACAAAGATGTGGTGACCGGAGCAGAGCTTGACAGAATAGGCCCTCCAGAAGTACCGGAATTTTTTGAAAGGGTAAAGCATGCCAGGGTTTTTGCAAGGGTCACTCCGATGCAGAAGCTTGAGATAGTGGAAGCACTGCTTAGACTCGGGCATTTTGTTGCTGTTACCGGAGACGGGATAAACGATGCCCCTGCATTGAAAAGGGCCAGCATTGGCGTAGCCATGGGCAGCGGAACGGATGTTACCAAAGAGACTGCTTCCATAATCATTACCGATGATAAGTTCTCATCCATAGTATCGGGCATTGAAGAAGGAAGGATTGCCTATGACAATGTCAGGAAAGTAATTTACCTTCTCCTCTCCACCGGTACTGCCGAAATCCTTTTATTTATACTTGCCATGATATTCAATCATCCTTTGCCCCTGCTTGCTGTCCAGATACTCTGGCTAAACCTGGTAACCAACGGTATACAGGATATTGCCCTTGCCTTTGAAAAGGGAGAGAAGGATATAATGCTGAGGAAGCCAAAGAGGCCGGATGAAGGCATATTTAACATCCCGATGATAAAGCAGGTACTGATATCAGGTTTTTCAATGGGGTTTATTGCTTTTTTCGCCTGGGACTATTTTTTAAGAACCGGGTATAATGAGGCCTACAGCCGCAGTCTTGTCCTTATGCTCATGGTTCTCATGCAGAACATTCACCTGTTTAACTGCCGCTCTGAAAGCAACTCTGCCTTCAGGGTTCCTCTGAGCAATAATTATATTCTGCTGGCAGGCCTGCTTGCGGCCCAGACAATACATGTCCTCTCTACAAGGATTCCTTTCATGCAGAACCTGCTCGGGATTGAAGCCATTAGATTCTATGAATGGCTGAACCTTCTCCTGCTCAGTTTTTTACTTCTTGCTATTATGGAGCTTTACAAGCTTGCAGATCATATTATCAAAAAAGCTTGATGAAAATTGGAATATATGTTAATATATAATCAAGTTTGGATTTTTTTCAGTTTTGGTAAGTGGTTTTTACAGGCATAATACCTGGTTTAATGGTTATTTTATTATATTTTGGGTGATTTATATTCCGGGAGTAATTTCTTGAAATCTCCCCAGAACCTTTCATCCAATTAATTTAATCAAAAGAATCCACCTGCCCAGATTAAAAATTATGGAGGTGAAGAAACTGATGATTAACAAATCTACAGCTTTGAAAAAGCTGGCAAAAAAAATAGATCCTGATATAGCAAAAAACAGCTGGTATCAGTGGAAATGGCATATCAGGAACAGCATCAGGGATATCAGTACCTTTGAAAACCTGCTGGATATAAGGTTTTCAAAACAGGAAAGGGAGTTTTATGAAAATACCTGCAAAAAATTCCCCATGTCCATAACCCCTTATTATTTGTCTTTGATAGACGTGGATGATTTCAGGCATGACCCTGTCTTCAGGCAGTCCTTCCCATCAAGGGAGGAGCTTGTTATCAATCGTTATGACATGAAAGACCCTCTTTCCGAGGATAAGGACAGTCCTGTGGAGGGGGTAACACACCGGTACCCGGACAGGGTGCTTTTCCACATATCCAATATATGCTCGATGTACTGCAGGCACTGCACCAGGAAGAGAAAAGTCGGGGATATTGACTATATACCTGACAGAAAGACTATCAAAAAAGGCATAGATTATATCAGCAGAACACCCCGGGTAAGGGATGTACTGCTTTCGGGAGGAGACCCCCTTATGCTTTCCGACGAGTACCTGGAATGGATACTTAAGGAACTCAGGGCTATTCCCCATGTGGAGATAATCAGGATAGGTACAAGGATGCCAGTCGTCCTGCCTTACAGGATTACCGACGAGCTTGTGGACATGCTTAAAAAGTATAATCCTTTGTGGCTTAATACTCATTTCAACCATCCAAGGGAGATAACAGCCTCTTCAAAGAAGGCTCTGGCCAGGCTTGCTGATGCTGGTATACCTCTCGGGAACCAGTCAGTACTTCTTTCAGGGGTAAATGACTGTCCAAGGATTATGAAAAATCTTGTCCACAAGCTTGTAGCCAACCGGGTAAGGCCCTATTATCTTTATCAGTGCGATCTTTCCGAAGGTTTAGAGCACTTCAGAACCCCTGTGGGCAAAGGTATTGAGATAATTGAGAATCTTATCGGCCATACCACGGGTTTTGCAGTTCCGACCTATGTCATAGATGCCCCCGGAGGCGGGGGGAAGATACCCATAATGCCCAATTACCTGATCAGCTGGTCCACTAACAAGGTTGTGCTGAGGAATTTTGAAGGTGTTATTACAACATATAAGGAACCTGATTCCTATGAGCCTATATTCTGCGACAGAAAATGTGACGATTGTGTTCTTCCTCTGAAAACCGATGAAGCCGAAGAATCAAAAGCTATTGGCATAAGCCAGCTTTTATCGGATTATGATAATACAATATCCCTTGTTCCCCAGGATAATGAAAGAATCAGCAGGCGGGAAGGCCAGGACGGGGAATCAGGGGATTAATCATGGACAGCATTGAGATCATTGGAGCTGGAAGCATTATCCAGCACGGGACTTACAATAACAGAATATACCTTATGAAACTTAACCCCGGGGATTACCCCGGGATTATACCGGTAATGGAAGAGAAAGCCGCCCGGGAAGGTTATGGCAAGATAACCGCAAAGGTCCCTGCCTCGGTTTATGATGGCTTTGTCAGCTCGGGCTACAAAAAGGAAGCTTTTATCCCCAGGTATTTTCCTGATGAAACAGACCTGTATTTTGTTTCGAGGTTTCTGGATGTTAAAAGGGCTGTCGATCCCAGGGAAGAGCGCTGTGACGATGTTGTAAGCACGGCTATCTCCAGGGAAAAATCCAGCCGGCCCCGGTCCCTTCAAGACCCCTATTCATGCCGTCTGCTTGACGACAGGGATGTACAGCACATAACCGAGGTCTATAAACAGGTTTTCAAAACCTATCCCTTTCCCATCTTTGACTGCAAATACATTAAAAAGACCATGAAGGAAAACCTCATCTATTTTGGAGTATTCCTTGACAAAAAAGAGCTGGTATCGGTTTCATCCACAGAGATGGACATGGAGAATAAAAGCGTTGAAATGACAGACTTCAGCACCCTTCCTGAGTACCGGGGGAATGGCTTTGCAGCCTGTCTCCTGTCCAGGATGGAGGAGGAGATGGACCGCATGGGGATAAGAACCTTCTATACCATCGCCAGGAGCATGTCCTACGGAATGAATATAACCTTCGCCAAAAACAGCTATATTTATAGCGGAAGGCTTGTTAACAACACTAATATAAGCGGAAGCATAGAGAGCATGAATATCTGGTACAAAATCAGGGAGCATCGGAACAAGTCCAAATAAAAAAAGGCCCTCCGCCGGGAGGGCCTTTTAATATAAATGCTTTTTATTTACGGCGTAGAGGGGCTTGCTTCATCATCATCATCATCCAGGATTTCCAGCGCCACATAGACCGTTGCCCCTGTTACCCCAGTAATAAGAGCGATACCGACAGGCGAGAGGAAAAAGATACCGGCAGGGCTGGTATTGAGCAGTAAATTCAGGTCAATCAGAACCGCTTCTTCACCGATTATCAGTCTGCCCTGAACATAATAGCTGGAAGCTTCTGTTGTCTCGTCTACAGTATGGCTGCGGGTGAAAGACTTGACGCGGACTCTGATATCGAATTCACCCGGGGGCACGCTGTCAATCATGTAATAACCCGTATCATCAGTATAACCAGAAGGATATTCATTTCCTTCATTGTCAATCAGGAAGATTGTCCCGTTTTTTACTGCAGTTTCGCCGTCCCTGTAGAATAGGAAACCTGAAACCTTGGCTGCGGATACAGCAGGAACAAGAACGAAAAGGTTGATAATACAGAATATCAACAAGTATATCAGTAAAAATTTTCTCATAAAAATCCTCCCTGGGAAATTAACGTAGTTAAAATAAATAATATTATGCAATAGCTATTCTGTCAATAGAATAATTCAAATATTTTTAATGGCTGTTTCCTTTCAAAAGGGTATCTACAAAACTTTCGGGTTCAAAGGGCATAAGATCATAGGCCTTTTCACCCACGCCTATGTATTTTATGGGAAGATCAAGCTCTTCCGATATGGCAGCAATTATGCCTCCCCTGGCGGTTCCGTCAAGCTTGGTAAGTACAATCCCGTTAATATCTACTATCTGCTTGAACTGCTTTGCCTGAGAGATTGCATTCTGGCCATTGGTAGCATCCAGCACCAGTATTGTTGAATGGGGAGCTCCGGGGAGCTGTTTGCTGACTGTCCTCTTTATCTTTTCAAGTTCCTGCATAAGATTGGTTTTGGTATGAAGCCTGCCAGCCGTGTCTATTATAAGGACATCATGGTTTTTAGCCTTAATGGAATTTACAGCATCAAATGCCACAGCAGACGGGTCTGCCCCCTCCTTGTGGGAGACCATGGGGACATTAAGCCTTTGAGCCCATATTTCCAGCTGCTGTATGGCTGCTGCACGAAAAGTGTCGCATGCTGCAATCATAATGGTTTTGCCTTCCTTCTGGAACTGCAGGGCGAGCTTTGCAATGGTGGTTGTTTTACCTACTCCGTTTACCCCGACAACCATTATTACATAAGGCTTAGGGGACGAGGCATCAATGGGGCCGGTTCCTGGTCTCGACAGGACATTTACCAGATGCTGTCTGATATAGGAAATGAGAAGGGACGGTTCCTTTTTTTCTCTGGGGCTGAGGTCCTTTTCAATGTTTGTGATTATTCTGGATGTTACACCTACCCCTATATCGCTCAAGATCAGCAGCTCCTCGAGCTCTTCGGCCATATCCTCATCCATCATGCCCCTGGCTCTGTTTAAAAAGGCATTTAAGCGGCCGTAAAACTGGTCCTGGGTCTTGGAAAGACCCTCTCTCAGGCGGTTGATAAGTTTTTTTCGGGAGAGGGTGTCCTCCAGAAATTCCTTGACTTTAAGCTCCTGAGAGCTGAGTTCCCCTGATTTTTCCTGCTTTTTGTAATCCCTGGATATGCTTTTCATGAGTTCAACTGATTCAGTATACAGGGAGGTGTCTTTGAATTTATTTTCTATTTCTGAAAGAAAATCAACAGCTTCAGCATAGTTCCCGTTTCCGGCAAGAAGCTTTGCAAACAGGAGAAGGTGCTTTGGTGCAAAATGGGACCTGTCGGTCCTGGATATATCATCAAAAATTTTTAGTGACTGATTGTTTCTCTGCTGATGGTAATATAGCTCAGCAAGGATCAGCCTGGCATGTGTCCCCAGTGCATGACCTGATTCAGGATTCCTTGATGCTTCTTTCATGCCTCGTTCAATTTTTTTAGATACCGGGTCTTCAATTTCCAGAACCTTTCCGTTGTCGGACAGTTCTCTGATAAGCCCGGCGGCCGCTTTTATGCTGTTTTCATCAAAAAAAGGCTGATCCAGGATAGATGAGAGGTATTGAATGCTCAGCTCCTGATTTTTCATCCGGCTGTATATAAGCCCCAGCTGTAGAAGAAAGGGGTTTTTATTCTTATCAGGGACAGCATCCAGGGATTCTTTCAGTATATCCGCGGCTTTCCTGTAATTTTCCTGTTCTGAGAATATTCTGGCAAAAGCAAGGATATCCTCCGGCACGATATCTTTACGGGAGTATTTTTTATGCAGACTGTTTTTAAGTTCTTTTAAGATGGCATGAACCTTAAGAGATAATTCGGCATTCTCGGTATATTTCAAAAGAGAGCAGACAGTCTCCAAAGCACTGATATTGTCACCGGTATTTACAAAGTACTTTCCCTTTAAAAATCTGTATGCAGGGTCACTTCGGTCAAGTTCACTTATTTGACCCATTTCCACCATATCCATTAGCATGGAAAAGGCTTCCGGGTTGTCATGCCTGATGAAAAAATCAAGGCCTTTCATTGCAATATCTTTGGTTCTGAAGGATTTAATATTTTTTATCGCTGAAACGGCATAATCGGCCAGGATTCTTGAATCACCGCCGGAAAGAAAGGACGGTTCTATAAGATCAAAGCCGGAAAAAAGCTCGCCTGCAATTTCCGCATTATCCTTTACCTGATCCAGGCGGGGAAGGATAAAGGCCAGAGAATCGGCAATCCTTCCAGTCCTTGCAAGAGATGTATACTTAGGCTGTATAAGCAGATCCTGCTCGAAACCCGGTGTCTTTTCCAGTTCCCTGATAACCTTAAGGCACAGCTTAGGGTCTTTTAAAGCAAGGGTTCTTAGTTCATCCCCGGGGTGTACTGAATTAAGTATTTCCCTGGTTAGTGCATGAGATTTTGATTTAATAAAGAGCATTTTGTACTTAAACCTGCTATTCTACCAGGGTTTCAATACCTTCAAGATTTATCAGCCTCTGCCTTATGGCTCTTGCAAGGTCTTCAGGGCAATCAGGGCTGTTCAGGGCTTTTTTATAATTCTCAACGGCAGCAGGCCTGTTGTTTTTCAGTTCATAGACCTGGGCGATATTATATATAAACTGAGGGATGTCCGGCTGAATTGCAAGAGCCCTCTGAAAAATGTCAAGGCTGTCATTGTACCTTTTGGTATCCTTGTAAAGAAGCCCAAGCTGAAGGTAGCTGTATAGAAAGTCGGGAGCTATTTCCACAGATTTCTGGAGTTCCGATATGGCCAGGTCCTTTTTGTTCTCCTTTATGAAAATCAGGGCAAGATTATAGTGAGCAAGCTCAGGAGTCGGGTAGGCTTTATTTTTTAATACTTCAACAAAATGGCTTTTAGCCTTATCATACTGGCCTGTCTCGGCATAGAGGACACCCAGGTTGTTGTGGGTATCAAAGAATCCAGGCTCAAGCTTCAGGGCATCCCTGAAATAATCTTCAGCGCTCTTAAAATCCTTGAGGCCTTTATAGGCAAGCCCTATGGCGTTTACGAGGACAGGGTCGTTTTTAATCCCCTGGTATGCCTGTTTCAGCTCCTTCAGGGCCTGTCCAAAATCACCGTTGTCAAGAAACCTCATGCCTATCCTCATATGTGCCTGGGCAGTCTGCATGTCGGAAACCTTTTTTTCAGTCCTCCGGGCAGAGGAACATCCTGTCAGAATTATAAAAATTGCCACCAGGGCAATAAGGCTAATTTTCTTCATGGAAATTTCTCCTTATAGATTCATAATATGCGTTTTCAAAAGCTATAACAATCTTAGGGTCATATTTTGTACCCGACCATTCAATGACTTTTGCCAGGACATCATCAGGATCCCACCTGTTCTGGTAGGGACGGTCTGTGGTCATGGCGTCAAAGGTGTCGGCAATGGCAATTATACGGGCCTCAAGGGGTATAAGTTCTCCTCTGATTTTATCGGGATAACCCGAGCCGTCCCATTTTTCGTGATGGTGCTTCATTCCGGGAATTATATCATGCAGTTTTGTTATGCTGCCCATGATATTTGCCCCGTAAATCGGGTGTTTCTGCATTTCCCTGTATTCTTCGTCATCAAGTATGCCGGGTTTCTGGAGTATGCTGTCAACTATGCCTATCTTGCCTACATCATGAAGAAGTGCAGCTATCTTTACCTTTTTGATTATATTGGGGGGCAGGCCCAGTGAAAAGGCTATGGCAACACTGTACCTTGTAACCCTTTCGGAATGGCCCTTTGTATAGGGGTCTTTGGCATCAATGGAAGATGCCAGGGCCTGTATGCTCTGAAAGAAAAGCTCCTCATTATCCTTTGCTGCTTTCTCCAGCTGAACGATATACTCCTTGATCTTCCTGGTCATAAGGTTGAAGGTATTGGCAAGACTGCCAATCTCATTCTTTGATTTTATATTAATCATCTGCGAATACTCGCCGTCAGCTATGGACCTTGATTTCTGTTCAAAGAGCATTATAGGGTTGGAGAGCCTTTTGGCCAGGATATAGCTTACCATGGCAACAGCAACCATTGTAGTCAGAAGGATGGTAAGGGATACATAAATTATCTCCGAAATCTGTATCCTGCTTTCCTCTTCGAGCCTTCTGACATAGAAGAGGGCTGTTTTTATCGGTGACTGGGATATAATCCCCCAGTTCAGATTGAACATGCTGACATTTGCAAAGGCTCCGAATATATTCTCCCTGTTCTGGTCATGGTATGTGATGGAGCCGGATCCCATTCCCAGGAGAGCAGTCTCCACAACCTCCTGGTTACCCATGTACTGCCTGTCTATCATAATATCCCTGTTGCTGTGATAGACAGCAAATCCATTCTGATCAACCACAAAGACTGTGCTTTGCCTGTAGTCCTGGCTGAATATCTCCTCAAAAGGCGTATATAGATTGGAACACATCTTCAGAATGACCTCATTCTTATCTTTCATGTCTGCAAGAGTGTAAAAGCAGAAATAGGAGAATATTTCATTATTGGATTCATACAGATCCAGATGTTCAATGTATATTCCATACCTGCTGATGTTTGCCGTGAGTTCAGGGTCTGAACCGGATTCAATCACGGAGAATACGCTCTGGGCACCGCTGTTGATATTTTCCAGGGCTTCATCAAGCTCTGAATAGTTAAGGGCTTTTATGATACTGCCGGCACTGCTGAGTGTATTGATATATCCGGAAAAAAGGATATTAATCTCCTTGGCCAGGGATTTTACCCTGGATACTTCAGTCTCCTGCAGGTTGGCTATTAGAGTATCCTGGTATTTGTAAATCATGTCCTTGGTAATCTTCTGAGTACTTTTCAAATTAAAAAAGGTAGCAGCAATTAAGGGAATAATGGATATCAGCAGGGTTGAGACAAGTATCTCGGTCAGTATGGTTCTAATCTTCATTGCCTGGCCTGCTGTCAGGACCGGTATTCATGGGAGGCAGTTCTGTTAAGGTTTCACCGGTCAGTTCATAAGCCAGGACCTTCTGGGTTTTTCCTTTAAGGAGAAGTTCTCCCAGGGGTCTGGCACAGAAATAACTTTTTGTGTTTATATAGGTCTCCTCACCTATGGTAACATACTGGGGCCTTGATACCGATTCCAGTCTTTTTGCCACGTTTACCGCGTCTCCCAGCGCAGTATATTCCATTCGTATATCTGAGCCCAGGTTACCTGCCACCACCTTGCCGGTGTTTATGCCTACCCTTATCGAAAACCGCTGGTCATGAGGAAGATCACTATTCAATCTTTCCACCTCCCGGATCATTTCTATGCCGCACTTCACTGCTTTTAACGGATTGAACTGGTCGTAATGGGGCGCACCGAATAAGGCCATAATGCCGTCGCCCATGAACTTATCCACAATGCCGCCATTATCAAAGATGACCTTGGTCATGGAATTAAGGTATTTATTGAGGAATACAGCAACCTGAGGCGGAGGAAGCATTTCGGAAAGCCTGCTGAAATCCTTTACATCGCAAAAAAGGACTGAAAGGGTCGTTTTCTGCAGGTCTAAGGTATTTCTTTCCTTACCTATATTGCTTACAATTACCTCTACGATATCAGGGCTGAAGTACCTCTGAAGATTATTCCTGATATTTCTTTCTGCTATTATATTGTCCATAAGCCTGACTTTATGAACAGCCAGGGCAATATTGTTGGCTATGGTAATAAGAAGGGACATATCATCCTTGCTGAATATATTTTCACTTATAAGGCTGTCGAGGTAGATGACTCCTATCACCTGGTCTTCCAGCCATAAGGGAACGCAGAGAACACTCCGGATGCCGTACATATGTATGGAATCGCCGGCTTTGAACCTTGGATCGAGCACGGCATTACTGGTGATAATACCCACCCTTTCATTGAATACCTTGTTCAGGATGGTTGTGCTGATCTTTATATTGTTGTCAAACCTGTTATCTTTGCTCTTTGTGGCCTTTATTTTCAGTTTTTTTGCGTTTTCGTCGTAAAGAAGGATAAAACCTCTGTCGGATGAGAATACATCAAAAAGCAGAGCCATGATATTTTCAAGCAGTGATTCAAGCTTAAAGGTCTTATTGACCAGCTCAGAAATCCTGTTCAGCATGAGGATTACTTTCTGAAGCCTGCTTATGGTAAGCAGGCCTTCTTCCTTGAGTTTTTGCTCTTCAGCAGGGGTTTCAGGGAGAAGATCTTCCTTTTTGCCAGTTATTACGGAAGTATCAATAATGTCATGCAGTGACTGGATAATTGTCCCTGAATTGTTGAACAGGGAATCAGGTTCTTCTTCCTGGGTGATTACCACATTCTGCCTGTTTTTGTCAATCTTTTCAACAGTGAGTACGCTGGAGCCTATCCTGATTACATCCTTGTCAAACAGCTCTTTCTGCTGGATGAAAATATTATTGACTATGGTTCCGTTCTTGCTCTCCAGGTCTTTTGCATAGAGCCTGCCTTCGGTGACTGAAAGGAGGAGGTGTTTCCTGGAGATGCCCTTGTCATTAAGAGTAATCTCATTTTCAACCGATCTTCCTATATAGCTGATCTCTTTGCTTAAGGGGAAAACCTCTGTGCTTCCATCCTTGTATTCAGCTATTATTTCCCAGGATATACCGGTACTGCTCTTTCTTTCAGTATTCATAGATGTATATGTATCCATTGCTGTTGTCAGAGATAAAGAGCCTGTTGCCTATTATTTCCATATAATAGGGGCTCTTTATATCCGGGGGGCTGACAGTTCCAGCAAATTCACCTCCCGGGGTCATGGCTATCAGATAGCCCTTATCCATGTCGGCAACCAGGAGGATATCCCTGTAAACAGCAATGCCTACAGGGTTATCAGTGATATCGGATGGGAGCTTGAAACTGCCGGCTTCTGACAGGTTCTGCCGGAATTTATGGATTTTTTCACTGCCGTTGTCCACAACATACAATATACCCTGGCTGTATGCTATACCCATGGGTTTTTCCAGCCTGCTCCTGCTTTTGCTCTGCAGTTCGCCCCTGGTGGTGTATTTATATACATGGCCGGTATCATAATCCGTGATGAAAAAAGATTCTTCTCCCGGGGAGTTCACAATAAAGAAGGGTTTTTTATGGGCATTATCTATATAATTCAATAAATTTCCCATTTTGTCAAAGAACTTGATTGTGCTGTTATTTGTATCCGACACAATAAATACATCTATAACCCCTCTTTTGTTCGCTTTGATGTCGGAGGGGGTGTCGAGCCTTTCACTGTTGAAAACCTTGAAGGAAGAGGGGCTGGCAATATCGGTTATAATAACAGGATCGCCCCTTCCCAGCGGATCTTCCGTAATATAAAGGCTGTTGCCTACCAGTGTAAATCCCCTGGGTCTCCTGAATGTATCATCGTTTTTCTTTACAGTGTCATACAGGCGTATATTCCTTTTCAGGTAATTAAACGAAGAATTTGATTCGGTCATGGGATAGGGATCAGGCTTAGAAGGGATTTCAGGGTCTGACAGGGGTTCTTTTATGTCTGGGTCAGAGCTGGCATGGATGTTCTCAGCATGCTGGGTTCCAACGGGTATAATGCTCGCGGTGTCTTCGGAGGGTATTATCAGATCTTTCTCGGGTACCCCCGAATCTGCAGGTATAGTTTCATCAACTGCCTGAGGTGCGGGATCCTGAGCTGCCGTTATCTTTTCTTTATCAGCAGTCTGCAGGCTTTCATCCTCCACGGGGTATTCTTCATCAATAATGGAAATGACATCATCCCCAGTCAGGCTGTCTCCCAAATCTTCAGATTCTTCTGATAAATCGGCTGTTATCTCTTTTTCCTGCAAATCTCTCTTAAAGATGCCTGTCCCGGTATATAAGAAGTACACCACTGTGGAAAACAAAGCAATATTGGCAAGCAGGAGGAGGGCTATGGCAGCCCAGAAAAGCTTTGATCTGCCCTTTTTTATGCCTGATTCCGGCTTTGGTCCGGGAAGTGCCGTTCCCGTTTTTTCCTGAATTCGCATGGTCCCTGAACCTGTAGAGTCCTGTGAATGAAGCGACTGGGTCTGTGCTTCCGGGATGGTTTCCACGGATGCAGGTACATTTTCTGCATCAATTTCCGTTCTTGATGTATGGGAGCCTGTGCTGTATTCTTCATCTTTCCTTGACCCGGAATCCTTCATATAAACTGCCTGGGTCTCGGGTTCAGCCTCGCCGGGGGCGCTGAGCATTGCTGTTTTGATATCAGCGATGAATTCACTGGCAGACATATACCTCTTTGCCGGGTCCCTGTCCATGCATTTCATTATTGCACGGACAAGCCCCTCATTTTTAGAGAATATATTTGATTCAGGGAGGACAGGCTTTTCATTAAGTATCTTGTAGACTATGGAAGTTATATTGTTGCCCTTGAAGGCCTTTTCACCGGTAAGAATCTCATAGGCGAGGGCCCCGAAGCTGAAAAGGTCGCTTTTATAGGTAATATCCTTTCCCAGAACCTGCTCCGGGCTCATATAGGAGGGAGTCCCGAGGCTTTTGCCGGTCTGGGTGTAATTGGTGCCTGATATCTTTGCTATGCCGAAGTCTGTTATTTTCACAACCTTTGATGATGTAAGGAGTATATTTGCAGGTTTTATATCTCTGTGTATTATTCCGTTCTTATGAGCGAAATCAAGGCCGTCGGCAATCTGCGAGAGGATGGTAAGGGATGTCTCGGGATTAATAATGTCTGTTTTGCCGATTATCTCCTTGAGGTTCTTTCCTGATATGAATTCCATAATAATATAGAGATTATTGCTGATATTATCCTGGCCCAGATCATAAATGGTTACAATATTCGGATGAGACAGCCTGCCGGCAGTCTGGGCCTCTCTTTTGAACCGGATGAGAAATTCGTCCTTTTCTTCTGCATCGCTGAAAAGGTCCATCCTCAAAGTCTTTACAGCCACAGTTCTTCCGATATTGGGGTCATAGCCCATGTAAACGATGCCCATTGCACCGCGGCCGATTTCCTTGTGAATCTCATACCTGTCAATTTTTTCTATCATACAGGGTTCCTCTTGTTTAGTTCCTTATTATATATAATATGAAAGCATGATAAATTATTCTTATATTCTATTATACACAGAAAGACATTAATATAAAGTTAATTTTTGAAAAAACACAATTATATAAAAGGTGTAAGGTTCTCATTTATAATCAGCCATAATCCGGATACTCACCAGGGGGCATTTCCGCAGGATTTCAGTAAAGAATGCTTATTACCCCGGCAAGCAGGGAAATGATTATCTGCCCGTAGAGAAAACGGATATAGAATTTTGCACGGTGAGATCGGGAAGGAAGTTTTTTAAGCAGTCTTGCAATAAAGAAAAAAAAGATATTCAGACCGGTAAGCAGAGAGAGGTACATAAGAAGCCTGTTCAGCCGGAATGCTTCCTTCAGGCCTGGCGGCGGGGCATTAAAAGATCTGTCCTCAGGTCCGAAGTAATAGCTGAAAGAATCCTGGGGCAACAAATCCAGGGATATTGACAGCCTGTGCTGTTTATCAGCCGTATCAAATGCGGTTTTTGCCTCATAAATATAGAAGCATGGCCTGTATTCAAGGATGCTGTTGAGGGTATTGCTAATGTTTATATTATAGGCGGGGTTTAAGAAAAAATTCTCTGAAGTTATCTGCCCTGTGCCTTCAAAAGGGCTGAAACAGAATATGTAGGCAAAGGGGTATTTTTTGGAGATGTCATAGCTCATATTATAATCCAGGCTGACAGTATTGCTGAATATGAAAACAGCTCCCTTCAGGCCTTTATCCCTTATCTGCCTTTCAAAAACCCCTATCCTTCTTAGAATTTCACCGCTTATATCGGGATTGGAATACCTTGAGGGGGTTATATTGCTTATATTATGCATAACAGCAGACTTATCAGGCGTAAAATCCAGGATATTCCGGCCTGTGCTGTTAATGCCGACAAAAGCAGCTATATCTTCATTGCTCAGGGAAGAGAGTATCCTCTCGGATATCCTTTTTGAAGCCGCAAGGGGTGTTCCCTTCATATCGCGCCCTTCATCGAAGATAAAAAGGCTGTAGAACCTGTGTTCCGGGTAGGTGGATTTGGCAAAAGACTTTATTGATACCGGTGAATTATCCATCATAAAGCTGAAGGATTTCTCTTCAAGGGTATTGATATAACCATGGCTGCCTTTTACCGAAAGCTTCATCCTGATTTCCGGAAGCAAAGATACATCTATGTATTCCGGTTCAAGGCTGTAGGGAAAGCAGGGCATGCAGCCCACCAGCAGTATTAAAATCAATGCATAAAGTATTCTATTAGACGCCGGGTGTTTCATCTTCCTCAATCCTTACAGGCATCAGGTTGGTAAGCCCTATGCTTACTATGTCCTCGTCGGTTATCTTATAGGTTTTTTTGGATATTTTTTTTCCATTTAAATAAACAGGGTTTGTTGTATTGGTGGAGTTTCTGAACAGAAGGTGGCCTGTCTTAGGGTTGATCCACAGGTCAGCCTGCTTTCGGGAGACGGTTTTATCATTGATTACAATATCATTGCTCAGATCCCTGCCTATGGTGTAAACATAGCGTTCGGCAAGCTTAAAAAGCTTCCCGCTGTCAGGGCCTGATACAACCTTTATATAACGGGCCTGGGGGTTTTCCAGCTTTTGGGGGATCCTGAAAAAAAGGACCATATTAAGGATATAAATGATAATCAGCATCGCATACAGGATGTTAAGAACCTTCATCTCCAGGGATGAGCCTTTATGATGCTTTGTATAGGCAGGCCTGCTTATATCCCTGCTGTAAAGGGTTCTGACAGCCCTGTCAGATATTTCCTGGCTGATTGCAAGGACAGCCTGGGTAATATAGATTGCTTCGGTATTATCTTCAAGCCTGATCAAATATGTATCTTCAGAAATCCTGGCGGTGACTGTTCCTTTGATCAAAACCGTTTCGGATGCTGAAGATATGCTTATAAACAGCATAAGGCAAATTAAGAGAAAAAGGAATTTTGATTTTCCCGGCATAATATCCTATCTCAGCTTTAAAAATATTTTCATGCCGCGCTTTATACCGAAATCATCCCTGCTGTTCCCATTTTTCACAAAGAGCTCAAGAAAACCCGATGAACCCTTTATTATATTAAGGGCCTTTTCACTGCCCTCATCATAGGAAGAAGATGGTTTCTGTATTATATATTCAAGGATTTTTACCCCGAAATCATCCCCAGCTGCTTCATTGTCAATATTTGTAACAGCATTTCCAAATATGTCAAACCCGAGAATTACTCCGCACAGTATATCATTGCTGTCTTTTGAAGGATCCGGGATCATTATCTTCTTGTAATCGGTAATTATTTCGCCGGTTTCTGCAGGGTAGAGTCCCTTGGACATATGGGCAGCCAGGGGGGCGAACATATCCCTGCCGTGAAAGGTACAGCTTGGATTTTCCAGAAAGTAGTGGGTATAGGTTACATTATATACCTCAATACCGGGTCTGTCTTTGTAAATGAAGGATAATAGGCCATTATCAGGGGCAATATACAAATATTCTCCGTCCGAGCAGGTTAGAATTCTCCTGCTCGTGCCCACCTGGGGGTCTACCACACACAAAAATATTGTCTTTGAGGGAAAGTGCCTGAAGGACTGATATAGCTTCAGGCCTGCATCAAAAACATCATGCCTGGCTATATTATGGGTTATGTCCAGTATTGCTGCTTCCGGGTTGATATTTATCATTACAGCCTTCATTACTGCGACGAAGTGGTCATTCAGTCCAAAATCCGTAACCATTGCAATTAGTCTTTTTGGCGGCATTTTTCACTCCTTTTAGATTCTTTGCTTCTGGGATGAAATGCATCATATTCCTTTTTGAGCTGTTTATCTTCCAGATGGGTGTATATTTCAGTAGTTTTAAGGGATTCATGGCCCAGGAGTATCTGTATGGTGCGTATATCAGCTCCTCCAGTGAGAAGATGGGTAGCATAGCTGTGCCTTATGGTGTGAGGGCTGAAATTGATGTCTATTCCTGCAAGCCTTCCGTATTTCCTTAACAGCAGGAAGAAACACTGTCTGGTCATAGGCTTGCCCCGGTTTGTTATGAAAACATGGTTTGAGCTCTTTTTTTTATCCAGAAGAGGCCTGGATTTCCTTAAGTAAAGGCTGAGCATCCGGCTGGACCTTTCCCCGAAGGGAACAATCCTTTCCTTGTTTCCTTTGCCGTAAAGACGCAGAAAAGCCTCCTGAAAATCTATCTGGCCCAGCCTAAGGGCTATTATCTCGCTTACCCTTAGACCGCTTGAATACATAAGTTCAAGCATTGCCTTATCTCTTAAGCCCAGGGTTGTATCGGGGCATGTTTCAATAAGCCTGTCAACCTGGGAAACGCTCAGAAAGGATGGAAGGTGTTTCTCTATTTTTGGAAAATCGATATTATCAAAGGGATTAGATGATAGAATACCCCGGGAGCAGATGAAGGAGTAAAGTTTCCTCATGGAGCTGATCTTTCTGGATATACTCCTTCGGGAAACATTGTTTTTGTTAAGGTGCATAAAATATTCATAAATCTCATCCTTGCCTATGGCTGTAAAATCCATATCCTTTTCATTATCCTTTGTGAAAAATCTGGCAAAGAGGCTGATGTCGAGCAGATATGCAGATAGAGTATTTTCGGACAATCCCCTTTCAAAAATAAGGTAGTTTGAAAAAGAGCCTGTAATTTCCTTATATGATTTCATACTTCCAGGAATTCAGAATAACATATAAAATGTTAATTGTCTATATTTTAATAATCATGCGAAATATAGCAGATAAAAGCAATGATTAGCAACAAAGAAAAATTTTATACGATAATGTGATTAAAAAGAGAAAAAGGAGCGGTAAAATGAAGGTTTCAATGGATTCACAGAATATCCTGGCTTCCATCCAGCAGATGCAGGCATCGGGTTCAAAGGGTGCTGATTCAGGTAAGTTTGATTCCATAATGGAGGAGATACAGAAAGGAGACCTTGATGAGGGGAAGATAAGGGATTTTACAACAAATTCATCAGGCCTGAGCAATGAGCAGTACCTGATTATGCAGAGGGAAATGCAGAAGCAGAACGAGCTCTTTTCGACCCTCTCAAATATCATGAAAAACAGGCATCAGACCATACAGAACACCATACAGAACATCAAATAAGCGGGGGTGACGAGATGGATATGAAAAAAAAGCTTTCAAAGGAATCAAAGAAGGTGCTCTGCGAACTGGGTTACTATTATATTAACAGCAGGGAATATGAAAAAGCCGTGGCTATTTTCAACAGCCTAATTATAATTGATGACCAGCTTCCATTCAGGTATGGTCTTGCCAATGTATTTTTCTCAAAGTCAGACTATGACAAGGCCCTGGAAATATGCCGGGACATTCTGGATGATTACCCGGGAGATACTACAGCAAAGCTGATGATGGCAGAAAACCTGATATTTAAAAAGAGGGATTCGGAAGCAGCGGTTCTCCTGGACCAGGTTCTCGGCTCTGATGCCGATGAGGCATCGATGAAGCTTGCCAGGGACCTGAAGCAGGGTATTAGTCAGGGCATATCCTCCTATGCCGGATGAAAATCCGGCAATAAGGCAATAATTTAAGTCCTCTAAGGAAGGTGATTATTTGATAAAGATAAATCCGGATAATAAACCTGCAAATGTTGATATTAACAGGGCTGTCCAAACTCCCGGGGAGGAAAGGAAAGTTTTCGAAGGCGGCCTTTCTCCGGATACGGGACCTAAAATCTACAGCAGGGACAATCTCATAAACGCCATACAGGGGTCCAAGTCTATTGAAGATGCAATTAAAGCTATCTCCGGTGATGTGGTTGAACAGATATTTGAAAAGAGCAGTCTGTTCGGAGATGAAAAATTTATTTCCAGGGTGAAGGAGGAGCTGTTTCAATATTTTAAAAATGATCCTTTTGCTCAGGAGATTCTTCATTCTATCAAGTAGAGCTCTGTTAATTCCTTGATTATCCAGGCTCATATCATGAATTTTACACAGGGGATTTTTTTATATATTTTTATATTTTTTATTTGACATTTTGTTTTATTGAAGTACTTTATGTTTTCTACAAAAAGTAGAGGTCTGTGAAAGTATTTGATTATGCTGAAAATAAGCGGTATCTGATGCATTTAGCTGATGGGTTTTTCATGCGGGGCGTCAGGTTTTAATATGGGCGAGTGTCCGAGTGGCTAAAGGAGACGGGCTGTAAACCCGTTGGCGTCAGCCTACATAGGTTCGAATCCTATCTCGCCCATTTGTCATACTGCGGGAATAGCTCAATTGGCTAGAGCATCAGCCTTCCAAGCTGAGGGTTGCGGGTTCGATTCCCGTTTCCCGCTTTGCCCGCGTAGCTCAGTAGGTAGAGCGCTTCCATGGTAAGGAAGAAGTCATCGGTTCAATTCCGATCGTGGGCTTGGAAATTAAGAATGTTTATTATAAATTGAAATTTAATCAAAAAGGGAGGAATTGTTAGAAAATGGCAAAAAAGAGATTTGACAGGACAAAGCCCCATGTCAATATAGGGACTATTGGCCATATAGATCACGGTAAAACTACCCTGACAGCTGCTATTACTAAGGTCCTTGCGCAAAAGGGTTTTGCCAAGTTCAAGAAATTTGATGAAATTGATAATGCCCCTGAGGAAAAAGCAAGGGGTATCACGATTGCTACAGCGCATATTGAATATGAGACAGAAAACCGGCATTATGCCCATGTTGACTGTCCCGGGCACCAGGACTATGTAAAGAACATGATTACCGGAGCTGCCCAGATGGACGGTGCCATACTGGTAGTCAGTGCAAATGACGGCCCTATGCCCCAGACAAGGGAGCACATACTCCTGGCTTCCCAGGTAGGTGTCCCCAATATGGTTGTTTTCCTGAACAAGGTTGATATGGTTGATGACCCTGAGCTTCTGGACCTGGTTGAGATGGAAGTGAGAGAGCTCCTGAGCAATTATGATTTCCCAGGGGACGATATACCCTTTGTCCGCGGATCAGCTCTTAAGGCTCTTGAAGCGGCTACAGCAGACGGACCGGAAGCTGAGTGCATCATGGAACTCATGAATGTTGTTGACAGCTATATCCCGACTCCGGCCAGGGATGTGGATAAAAACTTCCTCATGCCTGTAGAGGGTGTTTTCACCATTCAAGGCAGGGGTACGGTTGCAACCGGAAGGGTAGAGAGGGGTATTGTCAAGGTCAATGAAGAGATTGAAATCGTAGGTATCGAGGCAACAAGGAAGACTGTCGTTACTGGTGTCGAGATGTTCAACAAGACACTGGACGAAGGCAGGGCAGGAGACAATATAGGTGTTCTCCTCAGGGGTATAAAAAGGACCGAGATCGAAAGAGGAATGGTACTTGCAAAACCTGGAAGCATCACGCCTCACAGGAAATTCAAGGCCAAGCTCTATGCCCTTACAAAGGAAGAGGGCGGAAGGCATACCCCCTTCTTCTCGGGATACAGGCCCCAGTTCTTTTTCCGGACAACTGATGTTACCGGTACTCTCACACTCCAGGAGGGCACAGAGATGGTAATGCCGGGTGATGATGTAAACTGCATAGTTGAACTCATTACTCCCATAGCCATGGACAAAAACCTCAAGTTTGCCATCAGGGAATCCAACAGAACAGTAGCTTCAGGTTTTGTTGACGAAGTAATTGATTGAGGATAGTTAGATGAGGGACATTATTTCGCTTCAGTGTACGGAATGCAAAAACAAGAATTATATGACAACAAAGAATAAGAAAACAAATACAGAAAAGCTTGAAGTAAAGAAATACTGCAAGTTTGACAGAAAGCATACATTACACAAAGAAGCAAAGAAATAAAAAAGAACAGGTCAGTAGCTCTAACTGGTAGAGCGCCGGACTCCAAATTCGGATGTTGGGGGTTCGAATCCTCCCTGGCCTGTATTTTATCTATTTTGGAGGGATAAGGAATTTGACTTTTTTAAATAAATCAATGCAGTTTCTTAAAGATGTCAAGTCTGAGCTGAAAAAAGTTACCTGGCCTACAAAGAATGAAACTGTCAATACGACAATTATAGTTATAATAGGTGTATTGATACTTTCGGTCTTTCTGTCAATTGTCGATACTCTTCTTTCTACCTATGTCAGCTGGGCTTTCAATGCGGAGACCGGTCCTTTCATTTTGTCCATCGGTGTTATTGTCCTGCTGATATCGGGCTATCTGGTCTACAGATGGCTGAAAAGCAAGCGATAAACAAATATACTGCAGGAGAACTTATATTATGTCTGATATGAAGTGGTATGCCCTATACGTTGTATCCGGTCTGGAAGAACAGGCAAAAAGGAATATAGAAAAGAACCTTGAAAACTATAAACTGCAGGACCGGGTAGGTCAGATACTTATTCCAAAGCAGACCCAGATCCAGATAAAAAAGGGCAAGAGACAGTCTGTCGAAACAAATCTCTTCCAGGGATATATACTGATTCAGGCAGACCTTGACAAGGAACTCATTCACATAATAAAAAACTCTCCCAAGGTAAAGAAATTTGCAGGTACCTATGATAATCCCATACCACTTGAGGATTCCGAGGTTGATAAACTTCTCCGGCGCTCGGAGAAAAAGACCAGAGAGTCCACTGCGGAAATAGACCTTATCAAAGGCGAGGAGGTAAAGATTATTATCGGACCTTTTACGGATTTTACAGGAACCATTGATGATATAAACATGGAAAAGTCATCACTGAAAGTTTTGGTAAAAATATTCGGAAGGGCAACGGCAGTCGATCTTAAATTCGACCAGATTGTCAAGCTCTCCGAGTTAAAAGAATAAAAAAGGAGCGATTTGAAACTATGGCCAAGAAAATAGTAGCGCAAGTCAAGCTTCAGATCCCTGCTGGGAAGGCTGATCCTAGTCCGCCTGTTGGACCAGCGCTTGGTCAGCACGGGGTTAATATCCCTGGTTTCTGCAAGGAGTTCAATGCAAAAACCAAGGATGAAGCAGGGATGATTATCCCGGTTGTTATCAGTATCTATCAGGATAAAAGCTTTACTTTTATCACAAAGACGCCCCCTGCAGCTGTACTGCTCAAGAAGGCCGCCAACCTCGTAAAGGGTTCAGCCGAGGCGAAGCTGAACTATGTTGCGACCATACCGAAGCAGAAAGCAATGGAGATAGCCAGTCTCAAGATGAAGGACCTCAATGCCAAGGATATTGAGGGAGCCTACAGGATGATAGAGGGCACTGCAAAAAGCATGGGCATCAAGATTGAAGGTCAGTGAGGTAAATTGTTATGAGTAAGATTCCAAAGAAAAGAAAGGAAATGCTTGAAAAACTGCCCCGGGATACCCGTTTTTTTGAACCCGAAGAGGCCCTTAAGTTCATCAAGGAGAATTCCTTTGCCAAATTTGATGAATCCATTGAGGTGGCTATCAGGCTGAATGTAGATCCGAGGCATGCAGACCAGATGGTCAGAGGCTCGGTTGTCCTGCCTCACGGGACAGGAAAAACGAAAAAGGTTCTTGTTTTTGCTGTCGGAGAAAAGGAGACAGAAGCAAGGGAAGCCGGAGCTGATTATGTGGGTCTTGATGATTATGTTGAGGAGATTAAGAAAGGCTGGCTGGATTTTGATGCTGTAATCGCCACTCCCGATATAATGGGCAAGATTAAGGCACTGGGTAAAATCCTGGGTCCCAGAAAACTTATGCCCAATCCCAAGACGAATACTGTAACTTTTGACGTAAAGGGAGCGATATCCGATGTTAAAAAAGGTATGGTTGAGTTCAGGGTTGATAAGGGAGCGAATGTTCATGGTATTATCGGGAAAAAGAGCTTTGATCTCGAGAAGCTTGCTGAAAACCTGAGGACCTTTGTCGAGGCTATTATGAAGGCAAAGCCTGCATCAAGCAAGGGCAGGTATATCAGGTCTTTCACCCTGTCATCCACCATGGGTGCGGGGATAAAAGCTGATCCGGTAAAGATCATGAATGATTACAAATAAGAATAAATTGTGAGGCGTTTGTAATGAACAGAAATAAAAAGGAAATGATTGTAGAGATCCTGAATAAAGAGGTTAATTCTGCAAAATCCATAATACTGATGGACTATAAAGGAATTGATGTTGCCAGCATAGAGCAGTTCAGAAAACACTGCAGGGCCAATAAGGTTAGTTTCAGGGTTGTAAAGAATACCCTTTTTCAGCTGGCTATCAAGGATACGGCTTTTTCGGGGCTTGATGAGTATGTGGACGGCCCTGTGTCCATACTGTATTCCAAGGAGGATGCGATTGCGCCTGCAAAGACCATATCAGGCTTTGACAAGAAGCTGAACAGGTTTACAATAAAAGTAGGGTCTCTTGAAGGTCAGATTGTTGATCCCGGCAAGCTTGAGGCAATTTCAAAGCTTCCATCGAGGGAAGTACTTGTTTCTCAAATGCTTGGAGTTTTCAACGGTCCTGCCAGGTCTTTTGTTTCAGTGCTGAATCAGACCGTTTCAGGTTTTGTAGGCATAATGAGCAATATAAAAAACAAAAAACAGGAAAAACAATAAAAGATAATAATTTAGTCTAAGGAGGATATATTAAATGTCGATTACAAGAGAAGATGTTGTTAAGTTTATTGATAACATGACTATTCTGGAAATGTCGGAGTTCATTAAAGAGCTTGAGGAAAGATACGGTGTTTCAGCAGCGGCTCCTGCAGCAGCAGTTGTCATGCCTGCAGCGGGTACCGCCGGTCCGGCTGCAGAGGAAGCAAAAGAAGAGCAGACTGAGTTCACTGTCACCCTGAAAGATGTTGGCAAAGACAAGCTCAAGGTAATTAAAGAGGTTAGAGCTGCCACAGCCCTGGGTCTCAAAGAGGCAAAGACCCTGGTTGACACAGCTCCCCAGGTGGTAAAGGAGGGCATTCCCAAGGCAGAAGCTGAAGATATCAAAAAGAAACTCGAAGAAGTAGGAGCAAAGGTAGAAATTAGCTGATTGTCGATAATTGTTATCAGAAAAATTAAAATCTAATAAGAGAATAAGACCCAAATCATTCATGGAAGAGGCTTCTATGGATTTGGGTCTTATATATTTAAACGGGAGAAGCTGATAGATATGGATGATAAAAGAATAAATCTTGGAATCCTGAAATCAAAGGTGGATATACCTGACCTTATTGCCATTCAGCGTAAATCTTACGATGATTTCCTGCAGATGGACCTTCTGCCTGCCGAAAGGAAGGATATTGGAATACAGGGTGTATTCAAATCCATTTTTCCAATCAAGGATTTTTCAGAGCTGACTGAGCTGAGGTTTATAAGCTATTCCATAGGAAACTGGGAATGTAACTGCGGGAAAGAGAAAGGCCTGGAGAACCGTCGCATCAAATGCAGTGTATGCGGTCACCTTCATCAGCCAAAACCGGCAAGGATAAGGGAATTTACCTGTGAGGGAAAAGGATGCAGGGCTGTTGTGCAGAATATACTTCCCAAGTGCAAAAAATGTCATTCCAATGTTACCCTTAAGGTAAAGTATGACCTGCTGGAGTGCAAGGACAAAGGGAAAACCTACAGTGCCCCCATGAAGCTTAAGATACAGCTCCTTATCAATAAAAAAGACGAAGAAAGCGAAATTGTTGCCCTTGACCGGATGATTGAGCAGGAGATATACATAGGGGATATCCCGCTTATGACCAATAAGGGTACCTTTATTATAAACGGTGCTGAAAGGGTGGTTGTCAGCCAGATTCAGAGATCATCGGGAATTTTCTTCTATGCATCGAAAGATAAGAAGGCAAGCAGGCTCCATACTGCAAGGATCATCCCCTACCGGGGAAGCTGGATAGAGTTTGAGTTCGACAAAAAGGGAGTCATATACTGCAGGATTGACAAGAGAAGGAAAATAGTAGCATCCACCCTCTTGAAAGCGCTGGGATATGAGAATGATGAAGATATAATAAGGGCAGTCTATGATATTGAGGAAATAGAGATAGAAAACCACAGGCCGTATTCTGTCCTTGACGAAAAGATACATTATAACCGGAAGCTTTCCTATGACATCTATGACCCGGCCAAACCGGATAATCTCCTTTTTTCTGCCGGTGAAGACCTGGATTCTGCCAAGATAGAGAAGTTGAAGTATTACGGGATTAACAGGATACCCATAGGGGCAGGAGAACTGCAGGGCAGGTATTTTGCCTCTGATGTCATTGATGAGGAAACGGGAGAAGTTCTGCACAAGAGCAAGGACACCATGGATAAACCAGATAAATTCCTTAAAAACAAGAATATAAAGAAGATTTACCTTGCCAAGACTGATAACCAGAAACTGCAGGACCTTTTATTTCTAACCTTAAAAAAGGATGCCATCCAGACAAAGGATGAAGCACAGATAGATATATACAGAAGAATAAGGCCAGGAGAGCCTCCCAATATGGAAGCCGTAAGGCTGACTATTGAGGGGATGTTTTTTGATATAAACCGGTTTGACCTCGGGGATGTTGGAAGGTTTAAAATAAACCAGAAATTCGGTTTTCCTGAAGTAGATGATGAAAGTGAAGAAAACCGCGTATTAAAAAAGGAAGATGTCCTGGAGACGGTTAAATACCTGATTTACCTGTGGAACAGGGAAGGAAGCCCTGATGATATTGACCATCTTGGAAACAGGAGGGTTAGGAGAGTCGGGGAGATTCTTGAAAACCAGTTCAGGGTCGGGCTTGTGCGGATGGAAAGGGTCATAAAGGAAAAACTGAATGTTCAGGATGTGGATACCATGGCCCCGCATGATATAATAAATGCAAAACCCATAATGGGAATAATCCGTGAATTCTTCGGCTCCAGCCAGCTATGCCAGTTTATGGACCAGACCAATCCCCTGGCTGAACTTACCCATAAGAGAAGGATAAGCGCTCTCGGACCCGGAGGGCTTTCAAGAGACAGGGCAGGCTTTGAGGTGAGGGATGTTCATCCCACTCATTACGGAAGGATATGCCCCATTGAAACCCCTGAGGGGCCGAATATAGGCCTTATTGTCTCCCTCAGCACCTATGCGAACATAGATAAATACGGTTTTATACAGACACCCTTCTTCAAGGTTAAAAACGGAGAGGTCCAGATACATTACATTGTCATTGACAGTGGCGACTCCAAATTCAGGGTTGATGACATCGTTGAGAAATCAAAGTTCTTTGCAGTCAATGAAAAGCTTGAAAGCGAGGGTAAAAGACCGGCAAAGGGCAAGATCCACCCCTTCTACCTTAATGCCGACCAGGAGTTCGACATGGCCATAGCACAGGCCAATGCCAGGCTTGATGAAAATGGAAGGCTGCTTGATGAAAATATTAACTGCACAAAAAACGGCAGTTATGTGCTGGTTCCTAAAAAGGAAGTAAATTATATAGATATCTCGCCTAAACAGCTTGTTTCGGTATCAACAGCCCTTATACCCTTCCTTGAGCATGATGATGCCAACAGGGCTCTTATGGGTTCAAATATGCAGAGGCAGGCTGTCCCGCTTATCAGCGCTGAAGCACCCATCGTAGGCACAGGTATGGAGAGAATGGCTGCAGAATCATCAGGAGCCCTTATAATCTGCAAGAGGAAAGGTATCATCGAAAGCGTAACGGCAGACCGGATTATAGTGAGAATTGCCGAGGATGCAAGGGATATACAGGGCATATCCGATGACTCGGAACTGCAGAGCGACTCCAAGATTGATATCTATAATCTGCTCAAGTTCAAGATGTCGAACCAGAACACCTGCATCAACCAGAGGCCTATTGTAAAGATGGGACAGGAAGTGTATCCGGGGGATATCCTGGCTGACGGTGTTTCAACCGAAGGAGGGGAACTGGCTCTCGGAAAGAATATCCTGGTAGCCCTGATGCCGTGGGAGGGCTTCAACTATGAGGATGCAATCGTGCTGAGCGAGAGACTTGCCCGGGAGGATGTATTTACTTCAATACATATTGAGGAATTCCAGATTGAATGCAGGGATACAAAACTCGGCCCTGAGGAGATAACTGCTGATATACCCGGTGTGAAGGAGCCTCTGTTGAGAAATCTTGACAAGAACGGGATTATCAGAATAGGGGCCAAGGTAAAGCCGGGAGACATTATTGTCGGTAAGGTGACTCCCAAGGGTGAAAGCCAGCTCTCCCCGGAAGAAAAACTGTTAAAGGCAATATTCGGTGAAAAGGCCAAGGATGTTAAGAATGCATCCCTTATATGTCCTCCAGGGGTCGAGGGTACGGTAATTGAGGTAAAGGCCTTCTCAAGAAAGGGTATTGAACAGGAAGAAGACAAGACTGAAGAGGAAATAGAGATACAGAAGCTTGAAAAAGACCGGACCGAGGAGCTTCACAACATAACCAAAAACACCCAGGACAAGCTGAAAAAGGTCTATCTGAGGCGAGTCCTGTCTGCCGACCTTTTAGATGGAAAAACCGGCGAAGTGCTCATCAAATCCGGGACAAAACTGGAAGAAAAGGACCTTGATAAGCTTAACCTTGATAACCTTCTCAGCCTTGAGGTAAAGGACTACGATAAGATCAGGAATCTTGTCGAGGAAATAAAGAATAATACCGAAGAGCAGAAGCACATTATAAAAACCATCTTCGACTCCAAGATAGCAAAGTTGAGTAAAAGCAGTGAACTGCCCCCCGGAGTAATAAAAATCATCAAAGTGTATATAGCCATGAAGAGAAGGGTATCTGCAGGTGACAAGATAGCTGGAAGACACGGCAACAAAGGTGTTATTTCCATAATACTGCCCGAGGAGGATATGCCCTTCCTTCCTGACGGAACCCCGGTTGACATTGCGCTGAATCCCCT
>CAYSKJ010000002.1:0-10113 GCA_964431655.1 uncultured bacterium
GGCATCAAAACTAGTGGAAAAGTATTACCGTCCAGTGATCATGATATCCTTCAAGGGTGGCAATATTCCCATTTTCTTCGGGGCTCCCAGTTCTTATGAAAATGATGAAATAAGAGCAGTTGATTTCTGCCTGGATCTGATCCGTCAAGGTCAGCAATTCGGACAGATCAGGGCAGGTGTGGCCAGCGGAATACACTGGGCAGGTTTTCATGGAGGAAGCCGGCGCTATGTTTATACCTGCCTTGGGAATGGAGTAAATCTGGCAGCCAGACTTATGATGGCTGCCCCTTGGAGCCATATCCTCAGTGAGGCAGGTCTTTATATGCGTCTCAGTAACCACTACCAATGGGAAAATACAGGAACCTTTAACTTTAAAGGCTTTAGCCTGCCTGTTGAAACCTACCGTGCAATATCCAAAAAGCTTTTCTTTATCCAGCCTCCGAGCTGGACTGTGATTATTGGACGTGACAGGGAAATGGAGGATCTTGCTGAATGGACAGAAAATCATCTGCATAGTCAGTCAAGTGCTGTTGCTTTTATTTCAGGTGAAGCTGGCATAGGCAAAAGCTTTCTCATATCTGCATATAGAAAAAGGATAATTCAGAAATATTATAAAGCCTCTTTTCTCTGGCTGGAGGGCCAGTGCGAACAGCTGAGCAGGCTGTCATGGAAACCCTTTCTCAGCATAATGTATAATTATTTCCGGCAGGATGCCAGATTATCCGAAAGCACAAAAAGAGCTTACTTCAATGAAGGCCTAAATGATATGCTAAGTAAGCTTAAAGCTGAAGATCAGTTTCTAAAGGACGAAATTGAAAGACTACGGTCTGTTTTTGCTGCATTGCTTGGCATTTTTGATAATGACTCCATGTACGCAAGCCTTGAACCCAAAATGAAACATATAAACTCTGAACAGGCTTTAATTCTTTTTTTTAATGTGCTTAACAGGTTTAAGCCGTTGATTATATATATTGAAGATGTTCAGTGGATTGATCAGGATTCAATGGAAATCATCAGAAAGCTTTGTGTTTCCAGGAAAAACGGTTGCTTTCTAATCCTGATGTGCGCCCGGTCTGAGGGCTCCTTTAAAAGTGATGATATTCGTCTTCCTGAAGTAAAGGACATACATCGGATAAATCTTTCATATTTCAACAGGGATCAGCTTTCTCAACTCGTAAAGACGCTCCTGGAACAACCAGCAAGTGACGAATTTCTTGATTATCTGCTTGAAAAGACCAGCGGCAATCCGTTTTATTCAGAGCAACTGGTCCGCCACCTTAATGAATTGAACCTGATTGGTAAATCTTATGGGAAGGTCTGTCATTTTCTTTCGGATGTGGCTTTGCCCCGCGATGTCAATACCCTTCTGATAGCCCGCCTCGACCGGCTGATAAGCGAGGTTAAGGAAACAATACAAATTGCTTCTGTTCTGGGCAGGCAGTTTTACCTTAATATTCTCTCTGCTTTACTCCAGCAGAGGGAAATTCCGCCTGATACAATTGATAAAGCAACCCGGCATGGAATATGGCTCATTCTGGACGATCTTCAGTATCTTTTCCACCATGCATTGCTTCGTGATGCAGCCTATCAGATGCAGGCAAAAGCCCGCCTCCGTGTTCTGCACAAGCTTGCAGCAGGAATTCTGGAAGACTTCCCGCAGCAAATGGCTGAAGAATATCATTCCAGCCTTGGTTATCATTGGGAACAGGCCGGTGACCGCTCGAGAGCACGCTTTCATTATATTAACGCCGCACGGAATGCAGCAAAAAGGTTTGACCTTGAGGAAGCAGAGAATCTTTACCGGGCATATCTTCGCCTGTCGGAAGAAGCTGACCAGGAGAGGGTACATGCCCTGAACGAGCTGGGATATGATGTTTATTTTTTTGGCGGAAGATTGCATGATGCCCTTGACTGCTATTCACAGGCTCGGGATATTTCCGAAAAGATTGGTTATTACAATGGACTGGCAAAAGCAATGTATCATTACGGCATGATTACCTTCGAGACAGGTAATACTGAGAAATGCCTCAGATATCTCGATAAAGCCCTGGATATCAGTATTCGTATCCATAATCGTATATTGCAGGGAAATATCCTATCAGGTATGGCCTATGTGCATTCTACAATTCAGGATATAGAATTGCCCAGAATAATGGAGCTATATGAACAATCCCTGGCTATACATACCGCTGAAGGGGATGAGCTCAATCAAGCCATGACACTGTGCAATATGGGAGGAATTCTCACTTATAAGGTTAATAATCTCGAACTTGCAAGACAATATGCAGGTGATTCTATTAAATTGTTTACCAGACTTGGCAATAAAAGATACATATCGCATAATCTTCTTACTCTTGGCGTCCTGGAGAAAAATCTCGGCAGGATTCCTGAGGCAGAATCCTACTACCAGCAGGCTTTATCTATTTCTCAGGATATTGGCGACAGACTGGGTGAAGCCCACCTGTTATCAACATTGGGAAACCTTTACAGGGTTCAGGGCCAATTAGAAAAAGGCATACACATCCTTGAAAAGGCAGTTTCTCTAAACCGAGAACTGGAAAATGCCAATATGGTGGAGCATACATTGCGTTTCCTCTCAACCTCTTACCTGCATAACGGAAACATTGATAAGTGCGGCAAAGTCTTGAAGGAACTGCGTGAAATTGCATACAGCAAGAATGAAAAATCTGCCATTTTCTCCATACACAACCGTCTGGCCGAATTCATGCGTCTCACCCATCCGGATTGCACCGAAGCAGAAAAAAATCTTGCTCAGGCAGAACGGTATTTCAGCCCCGCTATTAATTTGAGCAGTCAGTACAACTATTATATAGAGAAGATAAAAATAAAGCTCTGCGGGGGATTAATAGACCATGAAGCATTTTCCCGCATAAATGAAATGTTTCAGCAATATGGCCTCAAATCACAGCAGGAATATAAGCAGGAAACAGATAGAATAACTAAAGCAGTGCAATACGCCAGCGAAGGGAAAAACCACCTGCTCTACCGAGGCGAGCTATGGGAATATATTCCTGAAGAGCTTAAAAATTGGATTACTGCAAACATTAAGCCTTAATTCATATTGGGAACACCTAAAGCAGATGTTCCTTATATTAAGGTAATAATGCTCCCTTCAGATGGCTATACCTTCAAAATTTTCCAGTTTTTTTATATATCACAGGTTTCCATTATCCTGTTATGCTTTAAATATTGAAACAGAAAGCTCCTGAACCTGGTATTTTTTCTTTAACACTTTATTTTCGGAAAAAACCTCATTCTTTATAGACGCCAGAGCAATTCAGCACAAACACTTCTGACTATGCTGTCCATGCTAATCAGATCACAGCTGGTCAGTAAACAGATATATTTTAAATCCAGCAATCTGTTGACCTTGAATATGCAGTGGATACCCTAAATCCCAAGATTGATTAATGTCCGTTTAGATGGAGCCAGTAACCTGTTCTGTGTATGATATAATTGCTTTTTTAATGATTAGGAAGATAACTAATTTTTAATAACAGGTATTTTCAAAGATTTGTCAGAGAAGACTGGCCAGGTTCCTTGCCTCTTTTGCATAAGACGGTTCTTTGTCCTGTTTAAGGGCTGTCTTTATGGCTGAATCAAGGTGCTTTTTTGCCTCCGGCATGCGTTTCAGTCCGTACAGAATCTTAGCACAGAGGAATTCAGCCCGCCCTGTATCCTCATTGTCTCCTGGATGTTCATGTCTTAATTTAAGTGCTTTAAGGGCGTAATCAAGGGCCCTCTCATAATCGTTCAAACTGCAGTAAGCCTCTGAAAGAGCAGTATATAAACCGGATAACTGGATATCCCCGGGCTGGAATACAGATTCGCCCATCTCTGCTGACTTCTCATAGTATTCAAGCGCTTTTCTGCAGTCGCCTATCTTATCGCAGGCTTTTCCCATGTCGAGATAAAGTGCGACTATGGCAGGATGGTGCCCTCTGGCTTTTACTTCAATTGAAAGCGACCTTTGAAGAAAATCAAGCGCCTTACGGTATTCACCCTGGAAGTAATAGGCATTTCCGATATTATTATAGCTCAGTGCAATATCCGGATGGTCAGGCCTCAGAAATTTAACACGGATATCCAGCGCCATATTATAGTACTTTAGAGCTTTATCATAAAGGCCCTTTTCCTTATATACCACACCGATATTATTATAGCACCTTGCAATATCCGGGTGGTCCGTGCCAAAGACATTTTTCCAGATTGAAACAGAGCTTTCAAAGTATTCAAGTGCTTTATCAAAATCTTTCCTGCCTGAATATATGCATCCTATGCTGTTGTAGCTCATTGCTATCTTTGGATGGTTTTTTCCCAGGGATCTCAGCCGTATCTCAAGGGCCTGCAGATGATGCTCAAGGGCCTTGCCTGCCTCCCCCTTATTGTTATAGCATATTCCCATATTGCTGCAGCATGATGCAGTATTCGGATGCTCAGGTCCAAGGGTCTTGACCCATATCTCCTTTGATCTGTTATAGAACTCCAGAGCTTTGTTGTACTCGCCCTTATTCAGATTTGCATTGCCGATATTATTATAGTAGACTGCAATATCCGGATGTTCAGAATCAAAGACTTTTAAACTGGTATCCAAAGCCCTCTGGTAATAATCGACCGCTCTGTCATATTCACCCTTAAGCAGGTATATATTGCCGAGGATATTATAACTGTCGGACAGGGCCGGATGCGTTACCCCCGCTATCTTTAGCCTTATCTTCAGGGCATTTTCCGAGTATCTGAGAGCATTGTCAAAATCCCCTTTTTCAGTAAGTATATTTGCAATATTGCAGAACAGCTTCCCCTGGATGTCCGGATCTGCATTTCGGCCGGAGCCTGTCAGCCTTTCCAGCTCCCTTAATAAATCCAGGGCTGGATCGTATTCACCCTTTGAGTGCAGGATGCTTGCTTCTTCAAGATTAAGCCTGTACAGCAGATCGCCTTTCAACAGCTTTGCCCCTTTTTCCCTAATCTCTCCAAGCATTTTCAGACCCTGTTCATGTTTGGCCATCCTCTCTTTAAGGTGGACAAAATAAATATATTCAAGTATTTTATCCCCGCTTTCAAACAGCGTGTCTCCTGAAAGCATGACCCACTGTTCATAAAACCTTTCGGCAGTGCTGTAATTCCCGTATCTCTCTTCCTTCTGCTCCGCTTTCAGGAAATATTCTCCTGCTTTCCCGGACATTCCGGCATGCTTATAGTGATAAGCAATATCCGCGTAATACTGCTCATCGGCTGCATGGATTTTTTCTATAATTTCCGCGGCAAGTTTATGAAGTTCACGGAGCCTTGTCCTCAGCTGCATTTCATACACTGCCTCCCTGAGAAGAACATGCCGGAATATATGCTTCAATTCATTCAGCTGTGCCCAGATGAGCTCCTTTTCCCCCCTCTTGATCAGCAATTCAAAATTTCCCTGGCCCAATGCAGAACTGTACAAGCCTATCAGTGTCGTCAGAACCTTTACATCAAATTCCCTGCCCAGGACTGAAGCAATCTGGACAGCCTCTTTTAATTCCCAGGATAACCTGTCAATGCGTGCAATAATTATCGATTTTATCCCGACCGGGATATCGATATCCCTTTTCTTCAGCCTGAGCTTACTTTGTAAAGGATCAAGCAGTAAGGAGTCATGCTCTGTCAAATATAAGCAGAACTGCTCAATATAAAAGGGATTCCCTTCTGTTTTTGAGGTAATAAGCACATTAAGTTCTTCATCAACTGGATGTTTTAAGATGTTTTTTATCAGCCTTTCAGAACAGCAGGTATTGAGTCTATCAAGAAAAATGGACCTGGATGCTAAACAGCCGTCATCTTTGAGAACAGGTCTTGTGCCGTCATCTCTCAACCGGCTTGATGCAATAAGAATGATGGGATAATCATCGGCAATCCTTGTCAGCAGCTCAATTGCTGTCTCTGAATCATTATCAATATAATGAAGATCTTCAAGAAGAATTATCAGCGGTTTTGACAGGCTCAGCCCCTTAAAGAGATTTTTCAGGGCATGCAGGGTATTTTCATGCTTCTCCCTGGGTTCCAGTTTCTCAAACAGCGAATCCTTCCAGAATAACCCCAGCAAAGCCCCGATAATTGATCTGGTCCTTTCCAGCTCTTTTATAATCCCTGTCTTTCTCTCATCCTTTGAGGAATTCAGTTCCTTTATAATCTCTTCATATTTAATCCCGAATAATTTCATCCTTTCTTCATTATCTCCGGCAGAAGATGTTTCAAAATAATTATTCAAAAAATAAACAAAAGGGTTCAGGCTGTTTCTTAAAATACCGTCACACTGTAAAAGGCATGTTTTTACTCCGGGTTTAAGACCCTCGGTAAAATCACTGATCAGCCTGCTCTTGCCTATGCCCGATACGCCGTAGATATAGATAATACCGCCGAACTTCCCTTCATACACCGGCCGGATATATTTATTCAGTAAAGCCAGTTCTTTCTCCCTGCCTATCATCCTCTCTGAATAAGAGATTCTGGTTTGGGCCTGCTTCTGTTTTCTCAGGCGCATTATAGCAACAGGATAATTTATGCCGTCAAATTTCTGTTCCCCCAGCAGTTCCAGGTCAAAAATTAATGGTATTTTCCCCTCCTTTGGTGCAGACAGCCTTATCTCACCCAAAGGCGTCATCATCATTATTCTTGAAGACAGATTTACCACATCACCGAGGCATGTGTATGCACAGTGCCTTTCACTGCCTATAAAACCAGAATATACCGTACCAGAAGATATGCCGATGCTGGCGGAACCGCTAATTATTTCATTTGCAAAATCCAATGCCCTAATCAGGTTATCTTCATAGGATAGAGGAGCGCCGAAAAAAACAAGAAAATTGCTCCCTTTATCCCCGAAATCAAGATGGTTGAAATAACCGCCGTATTTATCAGATTTTTTAAGAATCTCACCTATGAATCTGTCTATGCTGTCATGGGACTTTAAATCAATGAATCTGACAAATACAGAAACCACATCCCTGAACTCCCCTTTTTGCTCATAGTTTATTACCTTATCCGGGATGAATTGAGACACTATTTCCTTTTTCAACTCAACTGTCTTCAACGTTCCAACCTGAGCTCCCTCTGCATTTACCTTGCGGAGCAGGAAGAAGCCGTCATCAGCACTTTCAAGGTCAGCACAATCTCGTAATCTATCTTTTATATCAGCATCCAATATTACCTGCATTTTACGGGCATGATGTTCAGCCACTGCGCACTTCTCTATGGCAGAGCCCCTGAAATAAAAGGTTTTTCTGCTTTCAGCACCAATAATGCCCCACTGAACCTCACCATAGGAAAGGCCTACCTTTACTGAGACAGAAAACCCGCCGAATTTAGTTCCGATTAATGTGTTTTTCCTGAAAAAGTCGATTATGTCCATGGCTGAAAGGACAGAAGACTGTATTCCTGATTTTCCCTGAAAGACTGCAGTCGCCCCGTCGCCTGCAAATACTGTTATGAAACCTTCCCGCTCATATATAATATCTATTACCGGCTGGAAAAGTTTATCAATTATTTCGGAGAGAATCTCGGCGCCTTCCTTCCCATGCATCATTAGCGCTTCGGTCATACCTGTAAAACCCGCAATGTCAAAAAACAGTGCCGCAGATTCAAACCTTCCCCGGGATTCACCCTTTTCATATTTTTCCTGTAAAAAAGGCGGTATCAGATTTTTCATTTATCTTTCCCTGTCTTGAGGTATTTTTAATTATATCCCATATTACTGATAAAATAAAATAAATCTCTTTGCAAAGACCGGAACCTTTTACGGGGTCAGCATCAGTTAAAACCTGAGAATTCCAGGGATTTAATATATCGAAAGATCATTATTGAAAAAACAGCTATTTAATTATCCTGCAAAGCCTGTTTAATCCTTCTTTCAGCAATTGGGAAGGGCATGCAAAATTTATCCTTATATAATTTTCACCTCCTGCTCCAAATTTGCTTCCATTAATTACAGCAATCCCTGATTCTTTTGCTATCCTTTCAAAATCCGGCCTGTATGCGCTGATATCTATCCATGCAAGGTATGTCGCCTCAGGCTTTTTCCACCGGGATAAAGGCAGGTCAGCATAAAGAAAATTATCAATAACCGTGATATTTTTCTCCAGGTATTCAATAAGTTCAGAGAGCCACTGATCCCCGTGGGCATATGCCGCTTCAACAGCAGCCATGCTTATAGGGCTCTGGCCGCTTATGTGCTTTCTTTCCGCCGATTTTAAAAAGGCATCCCTTATCTCTATATTTGGTATTACTATATGGGATGTCTGAAGACCCACTACATTAAAGGTTTTGCTCGGAGCGGTGGCGATGATGCAGTTTTGTTCAAGCTCCCTGCTGATTGATGCATATATGCAGTGATGTCCCTTTTTATAAACAAGGTCATGGTGGACCTCGTCTGAAAATACAAGCACATCATGCTTTTTGCATATCTCCCCGACTTTCAGAAGCGTTTGCCTGCTCCAGACCCTGCCAGCCGGATTATGGGGACTGCACAGGACCAGAGCCTTGTTACGGGGATCCCTCGCCTTTTCTTCAAGGTCCTCAAGGTCCATGTCAAAACAGCCTGAATTATCAATAAGCTGGTTAACTACGGGCTTTAGCCCGTTTATAAGAATACAGCTCTTAAAGGGGAAATATACCGGCTCCTGTATTATTACCCCGTCGCCTTTACTGCAGAAAGCTTCCAGCATAAAGTTCAAAGCGGATACAACTCCGGGATTATAAACAATCCAGTCTTTACTGACAGCCCACCCGAACCTTTCCCTGTACCATCTGATAATTGCATCGTAATAAGAATCCGGCCTTTTGGAATAGCCGAATATGCCATGGGAAACCTCCTCACGCATAGCATTGATGATGGGCTCAGCCACCCGGAAATCCATATCGGCCACCCAGAGGGGAAGAAGGTCAGGCTCTCCGTACAGCTCCCTTAGAACCTCCCTGTCCCACTTGACGGATTTTGAATTTACCCTGTCTATCCTTCTGTCAAAATCATATTTCATCTTTCATCTCCTTTACCCGGGCAAATTACTTCATAGTTTATCCAGCCGGCTGATTGCAATTCTGTGATTCCGGCTGATCATATCTTCAATTATTTTTGCCTCTGATCTTTTGACACCGAAAATGATCCTGCATCTATCGGTAAATCTTCTGTCTTTAATATCAGGGTCAAAATCATTGAAAATGCTGTTTACGAATCCCTGTTCAGCATAATCAAAATCGATACGGAAAATGGACTCTATCACCTTTCTCACAATTACAGCATTGTTTATGGCTTCTCTGGCTGCAGTTTTATAGGCTTTTACAAGCCCTGGAATACCAAGCTTTGTGCCCCCGAAATACCTGACTACCACAATAACCACATCGGTAAGGCTGTTTGCCCTTATTTGACCCAGGACAGGCATGCCTGAGCTGTTTGAGGGTTCTCCGTCATCATATGCGCGGTATTTCCCGGAATCATCGCCAAGCACCCAGGCATAAACATAATGATGAGCGCTATGGTGCCTTTTTTTTATGTCCTCCAGTATGTACCTGATGCTTTCAGTGTCCCGGACAGGATACAAAAAGGAGTAAAACCTGGATCCTTTACTGCTGTAAAAGCCCTCGGACATCTTTTCTGCTGTATAAAAATAATCTGTCATTTGAACCAGGCCCGGATTAAAAATTGTATCGGCCTCAATAATTGGATACTAATTAGGCTTATACATCCTGGAGGCTTTTTTGTCAATAAAGCCATTAAATTCATTTTAATCAATGGGTGAGAGGAATTTGTTTTTCTCAGCCATCCAGGATTATTATCAGTGTCGGCAAATTTATCTACAGCAGCCGATAGGCTCTGCCATCTATTATCTGTTCCTTTAGTGTTCTGGTGTAGATCTCTACAGCTCCATTGGCCTCTGGTTCTGCCGGGAACCTAAAGCCTTAGAATGTTGAGACGGGAAAAACCCGTCTCTCCGATTATTACGGGTATACGTAGAATTTAACACCTTCATATGTCCAGTCAGGAAGCTGAAGTACTGCATCCCTCTCAACAGCGCTTATTGTGTAGAGATGTATGCCGGTTTTTGTGTTGAAGAAGCGGTAGAC
>CAYSKJ010000002.1:10213-70020 GCA_964431655.1 uncultured bacterium
CAGCGCTTATTGTGTAGAGATGTATGCCGGTTTTTGTGTTGAAGAAGCGGTAGACCGGAGTGGTGTTTTCTGCATGTAATTCAAAAACACTAAACTTGATCCCCTCATAGTTCCACTGGGGAAGATTCTCCATGATATAGTTCTTCTCTGCTTCGCTTACAGTATAGAGATGCCCTCCCCTTGAGGTGTTGAAGAAGCGGTAGACCGGAACGATTCCCGTTTCCCCCGGCAGGGTGGCAGCCTGGGCTTCATTGGAGTAGGCTGAATTCCCTGCTGTATTGTATGCCCTGATCCTGTAAAAATAGGTTGTTTCAGCCACAAGACCGGTGTTTTCATAGCTTGCTGTATTTACACCTGTGGATGCTATTTCAGACCAGGTACCCCCTGCACCGGTTTTTCTTTCTATTTTAAAGCCCTGTTCATTGTCTGAGTTGTCGGTCCAGGACAGGTTTATCTGGAATGCTGATACTGCGGAGGCTGTGAGATTAGAGGGTGCTTCAGGAGGCTCATTGCCGCCGTCAAGGGTAACATAAAAACTCATTATGTCCCCGTCCTGGTGGATATCTGAAATATTCAGGCCTCCCTTGCTCCCGTCGGAGAAGAAGCTGTAGGGATTGGTGGTGTCGTTTATCTCTGTCCTTCCTGCACTGTCATGGAAAAAGGCAAGGTTGATATTGCCGTTGCTGGTGGTACTGCCGTTGGGCCTGAATACATAGATTTCATCAGGAGGCCCGTCCCCGTTCCCCTGTCCGTCAGCTGAAGTGTTTATCCGGTAGACAATAAGGCCCGTTCCGGGAAGGCTGTTCTCGAAGAAGCCGAGTTTTCTCCGGAATTCAACGAGGAAATGTTCTGTATCTGAACCCGGGGTATCTATCCTGTATACATTGTTTCCGGGCTCCAGGAGAGAGTTTATGGTATAGGTGCCGGAAGATGTGATTTTTGGGATATTGTCTATCCAGTTGCCGTAGCGGTATTTCATAAAAGCACCCATATGCTGGGGAGGCGATGTATTGGACGCCATGATGTCCCATATACCCACAGGATTGTAGCCGTCACCGTTATAGTGGTAAAGGTCCGGGGCTCCGAGAGAATGAAACATCTCGTGGGATACCACACCGCTTTCAGTTGTATAGGATTCTATATTAAAATTATAGGTATATACCCTTTTGCCGTGAATCCGGACATCCCAGGAATACAAATACCACATATGGGGCCAGAGGAGCTCATTCCAACCGTCAACCCCGCCCTTTACAATGAAGCATACATTGTCGACATAGCCATCATCATCATAATCAATATCAAGTCCGGAAGGGATATCGCTCTCTACTGCCTCAACAGCATTTTTGAGCAGTGTGTGCTCCCTTTCTCTTCTCTGGTTGAAATTACTGTAGCCGTCAGGATTGGTGGATGCATTATAGGGCCTGTAATAATTCCTGATATGGGAATCCTGGTATGAAACTACGCTTTGAGTGGAAGATTCAGGGTAAAAGTGAGAAATAATCGATATATTATTATAGGAGGCTTCAATATAATAGCTGTACATGGAGATGTCTGAACCGGGATTCAATATATTGTCATAATAGGATATATCTTTCTGGAACTCGGGGTCATCAGCAAACCTTATAAAGATTACGACATTGTTCAGGGTGCCAATATTGGGGGCCTTAACAATAGTTCGGGACCTGAGCATTTCTTTTCTTTCCAGGTATTCCTCCCTGCTTATGGTGAGGTTTTTTTCAATACCGAGCTGTCCGGGGTCGGACTCACCCGCAATATAACGGGTCGGAACCAGCCTGCCGTCTTCTTTTCCCGCATATACGTAAAAACCGTCAACAGGGTCAATCATGATGGTATATCCCTCTATATCATGAATGCGGTTGAAAAACTCATCACCAGATGCAAAAAGGTCAAGCTTCCGGCCGTCGGGCTGGACTACCATGATTGGGGCATTCTCAATAAGGGCCGGAAAACAAAGGCAGGAAAAGGATAATACCAGTAAAATAGAGATATAATACCTGCTGTAAGGATTGTTCATGCATCTTTCCTCCGTTTAATATAATCATAAAGCATAATTACTTAAATGATGTAAAAAATGTTTCAAAATTTATTCAATATAAAATGCAGGGCTTTTTATATTATGTAATATTTTATTATTAAAGCAAAAAATAATATCATGAGATATGAATGATATACGGTTTTTGCTGATTGCCAGGAAATTATGCAATCCTGATCCGATATATTTATTCTTGAATTATCCTGCAAAGCTATTATACTCTCTTTCAGAAAATATGTAAATAATATTTAAGAGAAGACAGAGGAAAGAACAGATGACAGAGTACAACTTCAGGCAACTGGAAAATAAATACAAGCCTTACTGGCGGGAGCTTAAGCTTTATAAAACCGGGGATAAACCCGGAAAACCAAAGCTCTACTGCCTGGATTTTTTTCCCTATCCCTCCGGATCAGGCCTCAGTGTCGGCCACTGCAGGAACTATATTCCCTCCGATGTAATAAGCAGGAAGCTGAGGATGGAGGGATACAATGTACTTCACCCCATGGGCTGGGATGCATTCGGCCAGCCTGCTGAGGAATATGCCATAAAGGTAGGCAGGCATCCCCTGGTAACTACCCGGGAAAATGCGGCTACCTACAAAAAACAGATGAAGCTTATTGAGGCTTCCTATGACTGGGACAGGGAGATATTCTCCTGCGACCCGGATTATTATAAATGGACCCAGTATTTTTTCCTTCTCCTGCATAAAAGGGGACTGGCGTACCAGGACTACTCCTACCAGTGGTACTGCACGCACTGCAGGATAGTCCTCTCCAATGAGCAGGCATCCAATGGAAAATGCTGGAGGTGTGAGAAGGATGTTTCCAAGGTAAGGCTGAAGCAATGGTTTTTCCGGATAACCGAATATGCGGAAAGACTGCTGGAAGGCCTTGAAAGGATAGACTGGCCTGAATCAATAAAAGCAATGCAGAGAAACTGGATAGGAAAATCCGAAGGAAGCAGGCTTATATTCCTGGTGAAGATGCCAGACGGTTCTCAAAAGGAACTGCCCGTTTTCACAACAAGGATAGACACTATCTTTGGAGCTACCTTCTGTGTTATAGCGCCGGAACATCCCCTGGCCAAAGCCATGGCATCACAGACAGAAGCAGAAAATGTAAACACCTATATTGCAGAATCCATGAAGAAAAGCAATCTTCAGAGGATAAGCGCTGATGACAAGGAAAAGACAGGGGTATTTACAGGAAGCTTTGCCGTAAACCCGTTTACCGGAAATGATGTACCCGTATATATTGCGGATTATGTCCTCATGGAGTACGGAACCGGGGCAATAATGGCGGTTCCTGCCCATGATACCAGGGATTTCGCCTTCGCTAAAAGATATAATATACCCATAGTTGAAGTCATATCCCCTGACGGCAATCCTAAAAAAGAGCTTCTGGAGGCCTTTAGCAGTGACGGTGTCCTGATTAACAGCGGACAGTTCTCCGGGATGGCATCCGGCGATGCCATAAGCGCCATGAACAGCTATGCCCGTGACAGAGGTTTCGGCCATGCAGAGATAAACTACCGTTTTCATGACTGGCTGATATCGAGGCAGAGGTACTGGGGAGCGCCCATACCCATAATCCACTGCAGTAAATGCGGGGCTGTGCCGGTGCCTGAAGATGAGCTCCCTGTTATACTGCCGGAGATAAGGAGCTTTGTGCCTGATGATTCAGGAACATCCCCCCTGGCAAAGCTTGGTTCTTTTGTCCGCACCCGGTGCCCTGCCTGCAAAGGCCCGGCAAGAAGGGAAGTGGATACCATGGACGGTTTTGCATGTTCCAGCTGGTATTTCCTGAGATTTGCCTCCCCGGCGCATAAAGAAGGGCCCTTTGATCCTGAAGCTGTGAAATACTGGCTTCCGGTAGACCTCTATCTCGGAGGTGCGGAACATGCGGTAATGCACCTGCTTTATGCGCGCTTCTGGACAAAGGTAATGTATGATGAAGGCCTTATTGGTTTTGATGAGCCCTTTATAAGGCTAAAGAACCAGGGCATGCTCCTGGGATCAGACAACCAGAAGATGTCAAAATCCAAGGGAAATGTGGTAACCCCGGATGAAATGGTAAAAAAATATGGAGCCGATGCATTGAGGACTTATATCCTGTTTATGGGACCCTTTGAGGCTGAGATAGCCTGGAGTGAAGAGGGCATAGCCGGCTGCAGCCGTTTTTTACGAAGGCTCTGGAGACTTTATACGGAAACAATGCCCCATATAAGTAAAAAAGCGCCATCGGTTGAAGATAAGGCAAAAAAAGAGATGGAATACATGATAAATCACACTATCCGGAAGGTAAGCCGTGATATAGACAATTTCCAGTTCAATACCGCAGTGGCTGCCATAATGGAATTTACAAACTTTCTCTCTCAACAGCAGTCCGATGCAGGAAAATACGGGAACCTCTGGGAAAGGTCACTGATATCGCTGATAAGGGTGCTGTCGCCCATAGCCCCCTTTATCTGCGAGGAGCTGTACCAGAAGCTTAAAGGCCAGGGAAGCATACACCAGCTTGAGTGGCCTGGCTGGGATGATGAAAAAATAAAGAAGGATACTGTAACCATAGCTGTCCAGGTTAATGGAAAGCTCAGGGACAGCACAGAGACGGATACCGACTCAGAACAGAGCGAGGTTGAAAAAAAGGTATTTGCAAGCCCCAAAATACAGAAGCATCTGGAGGGAAAACAGGTAATAAAGATTATATATGTTAAAAACAGAATACTGAACATAGTTGTAAAGTAGAAATAAAATGCATTACAAAAAGGAATACTGGGAAGAAGCGGAAGAAAAGATCCTGGCCCCTTATGCCCTGAAAAGCAGAAATTCCCGGAGGCTCCACCGGGAGCCCAATCCTGCTGTCAACAGGACCAGCTACCAGAGAGACTGGAACAGGGTCCTGCATTCCCAGTCCTTCAGAAAGCTGGAATTCAAGACCCAGGTATTTTCTTTCGGTGAAGGGCTGGATATTACCCGCAACAGGCTTACCCACTCCCTTGAGGTTCTGCAGATAGCAGTTTCCATAGCCCACGGCCTTGGCGTCAATTCAGACTGCGTTATGGCTATAAGCCTTGCCCACGACATCGGCCACCCCCCCTTCGGCCATACCGGAGAAGACGCCTTAAAGGAGCTTACAACGGATTTCAACCATAACCAGCACAGCCTGGACATAGTTATGAATCTGGAGAAGAGATACCCCGATTATGACGGCCTGAACCTGACCACCGATGTGCTGGAGGGCCTTGAGAAGCACTCCTCCGACTATGACAGACCGCCTCTGAAGGGCCTTATCTTTCCTGATACAAAATTTCCTTCCCTGGAAGGCCAGATAGTTGACTATGCCGATACTATAGCCTACCGCTGCCATGACCTTGAAGACAGCCTGCTGTCCGGCATCATTGACTTTATTGATTTTATCTCAGCCCCCCCTGTAATAATAAAGGATATCATGCCGCAAAAATTGCAGGGAGACAGGAACCTGTACCTTTCCCAGCTAACCAGGGCTCTTATAAACCTTTACGTGGGCGACATAATCGAGAACACCAATTGCAATCTAAAAAAACATGATATAAAATCCGTTGAGGATGTAAGAAAATGCGATATCAAGCTTGTGGGATTCAGCCATTCACTGAAAACCAGCAATGACAGCCTCGGGAACTATCTTTTCGCCAATTTCTACAAGGATTACCGCATCATTAGGATGATGAACAAGGGTAAGGAGATTATAAAAAGGCTTTTTACCTCCTTCTATGGTAACCAGTACCTTCTGCCGGGAGATGTTCGTGCCAGGATTACAGGAGGAAGCTACTCAAAGGAGAAGATAATAGCTGATTATATTGCAAGCATGACCGACAGGGAAGCCTTAAGGGTCTATAACTCCATCTTTACCAATTAGGGAAAGGCTGATGGATAAAATAAGGTATATATTCTTTGACAGGGATGAAACCCTTCTCTACCTTGATAATTCAGCTGTAAAGAGGGCACTGGCGCAGATATCCGATAAAACAGGCCTTGATTTTCCCCATGTGCTGGAGAATTATCAGGCCTGGTATGAAGAGACCAATGAACGCATAAAAGCACACTGGAGAAGCATAAACACAAAAGAAAAGGAAATCCGCTTCTGGCGCGAGAGCTTTGATATTCTCTATATGATGCTTTTTGACGGTAAAACCTGCAATATCGCCCAGAAGCAGGCCATGAGCTTTTTTTACGGCAAGCTTCTATACTACAAGCTCTACAGTGTTTTTGATGATGTTTTTGATACCCTTGAGAGTCTTAAGGCCATGGGCCTGAAAATGGGCGTTATCAGCGACACGCTTCCTATGCTCAAAGAAAGCCTTGATCATTTCGGCCTGGGCAGTTATTTTGATTCATTCACTGCGGCGGCTGATATTGGGGTATTAAAGCCTTCACCCTTAATCTTCGGCAGGGCAGTTGATTCCCTGGATGCTGTGTCTGAGCATTCCATTTACATAGATGACCGCCCCGAAAAGATGGAGGGTATTGAGAAGCTTGGCATAAAGGCCTTTCTGATTGACAGGCTCAATGCCTACCCTGATTCACCCGACAGGATAGACAGCCTTGCCCGTATCATCGATTATGTCAGGACTCAGAATCAATGAAAATACTTGCCTGCGGAGATATACACAACAGCAGGAAAAACCTTGAGCTGATCCTTAATAATGCGGAAAAATGCGATTATATTATCCTCAACGGCGATATAACCAATTTCGGGAACATTGAGGATTACAGGGAAATAGAAAAAACAGCAAAAAATCATGGAAGCCTATATATCAACTGGGGAAACTGCGATACACCTGAAATAATTGCTGAGATAGAAAATAAAGGCGGTTCCCTTGATGGAAAAGGCTATATGCTTGAGGGCAACAGCACAGGCATATTCGGTCTTTCAGGCTCTAATATAACACCCTTGAACACATGTGCGGAATATAGCGAACAAGAGCTATATGACAGGCTTGTAAAGGGATTTGAGAACATCAGCGGTGCAGACGCCAGATTGCTGTTCTCTCACGTACCGCCTTACGGTACCAGGATTGACAGGACATTTTTCGGCCTGCATGCCGGCTCAAAAGCTGTAAGGCGCTTTTTGGAAAATTACAGGGTTGAGCTGGGCATATTCAGCCATATCCATGAGGCTTCGGGAAGCGACAGGCTGGCATCTGTCCCTGTCTACAACATAGGAGCTGTCAGGGATAAAAGGTATGCCATTATCCGCATAGCCGGCAAAAAGATTGATGTTGAGCTTTACCGCTTATAATCTGTTATGAAGTACTGGAAAAAAATATTAATCAGACTTGCAGTCCTGTTTTTTATCGCAGTTCTTGTTCTTGCATCTACTGTATTTTTTATCTACCGCAGTTACAGCACGGACCTTCCTGATGTAAAAGACATACCGGATCCGGTTCAGAGCTCCAAGATATATTCCGACGACGGTTCACTTATTGCTGAGATATTCACCCAGAGGCGGACCGTTGTAAAGGCCAGGGAAATCCCTGAAACCATAATAGATGCTGTTATTGCCATTGAGGACCAGAGATTTTATTCCCACCACGGAATTGACCCCCTGGCAGTTGTAAGGGCGTTTTTGAAAAACATCCGTGAAGGCGGTATTGCAGAGGGAGCCAGCACAATTACAATGCAGACGGCAAAGAATATTTTCCTGACTCACTTTAAGAGCATGGACAGGAAAATTAAGGAGGCTATCCTTGCCTTAAGGCTTGAGAGAGCCTATTCAAAAAGCGATATAATCACCATTTACCTGAACAATATATATTTCGGCATGGGTTCCTACGGCATTTATGAGGCGGCAAAAACCTATTTTTCAAAGAGCCTGGACAGCCTTACCCTGGAGGAGTGTGCTTTATTAGCCGCACTGCCCAAAGCTCCCTATACCTATAATCCCTTCCGCAACATGGATCTGGCCAAGAAAAGAAGGGACCTTGTCCTGAAAAGGATGTATGACATGAAGTATATCGATTTTGACCGGTATTACAGTGCTGTATCAACTCCCGTAAGACTGACAGGAGAGGCAAGGGAGTATTCCGGCTCTTATTTTGTAGATTTTGTAAGGGCAAGCCTTATTGAAACCGTGGGGGAGAAAAACCTTTATGAAGGCGGTTTAAGGATCAATACCACTATATCCATGGATTTTCAGAAAAAAGCAGAAGAGGCTGTCCGCAGGGGGCTGGTTTCCTATCAGAGAAGAAAGCCTTTTAATAAAGAAAATGTAATATACAGGGAAGAAAAGTCCTATATAACTGATATGCCTGAATATCTCGCGGCTGAAATAAAGCAGGTAAAGAAGGATAAATTGACTCTTTTAATAAAAGAAAGCGGGAAAACAGCCCTTATAGACGTACGCAGCAGCGGATTCAAGGATATTAAAAACTTTGCAGAACACTTTGAAGCAGGAGAATATATCCTGATTTCTCCCCCGGCTGATAATGGATACAGTATCCTGATGCCTGTTCCCGATGCCCAGGCATCCCTGGTGGCGATCAACCTTGAAGATAACAGCATAAAAGCCATGGTTGGCGGTTTTTCCTACAGGGAAAGCCAGTTCAACAGGGCTGTCCAGGCAAAAAGACAGCCGGGAAGCGCTTTCAAACCATTTGTCTTCCTGTCGGCCCTGGTAATGGGGTATGGTCCGCTGGACAGCACCTATGACCTTCCATTACTGGTAACCGAATACAGGCCGGGCAGGGGTGACGGACCGGCTGACGGCTGGAACCCCTCCAATTTCGACGGCAGATACCTTGGCAGCATACCCTTTTCCAGGGCCCTGTTTGAGTCAAGAAATACAGTGGCAGTAAGGCTTGCCCAGGAAATAACCACCACACCCATAAAGTATCTTGCCAGACTTGCAGGAATAAACAGCCCTATAACCACACAGCTTTCCATGTCGCTGGGTTCCGCCTCCATAAGCCTTCTTGAACTGTCCCATGCCTACACTGTGTTTCCCAACCTGGGCAGGCTTCTACCTGTGAGGTACATAACTGAAATATGTGATAAAAATAATGAAATAGCGGATATTTCATCTCCTTTTCCCAGGGATGTCGTCCTTCCCCAGTATGCCTATACTATGGTAAGGCTTCTTACAGGCGTTGCTGACTTTGGAACCGGTATCCGCTCAAGGAAGGCTGATTTTGAGAAAGCAGGCAAGACCGGTACCTCAAATGACTTCAGGGATAACTGGTTTATAGGCTTTACCCCCGATATCCTCGTGGGAGTTTGGATAGGAAAAGATAATTTTGAAAGCCTCGGAAGAAATTTTACCGGGGGCGATACGGCATGCCCCATTTTCACTGATTTTTTAACCAGCCTGGATCTAAAGAGCAACAGCTTCTTTTCCGCCCCGAACGGCGTTTATACCTGTCCCCTGGATCTGACCGGGTTAAGTGACTGCTCACCGGGGGAAGACACGTCCTATCAGGTCTTTCCTGAACCTGGACTTTTTATTGAGAGCATCGAAATGCTGGATGAAGGGGAGGATATGATAAGCTTCTGAGGCCCTTTTCCTGGCCTGCGGCTAAAGTATGAATTCTATCTTAATGGTGGTGCCTTCCCTGTACTCGCTTTTAACATATATCTGGCCCGAATGCAGGGCTGCTATCTCCTGGACAATGCTTAATCCGAGTCCCAGCCCGTCAGATTTCTGAGCATCATCATCATTGACCATGAAGAATTTTTCAAAGATTCTCTGCAGGTCCTTCTGCTTTATTCCACAGCCAGTATCCTTTATGGATATACTCAGTGTCTCGTCGGTCTTAAACAGGACAGCTTCTATCTTGCCGTTCTGTTTATTGAACTTTATGGCATTGCAGACAAGATGGTCAAACATTTCGGACATAAGGTTCTTGTCGCCTTTGAACACAATTTTATCATTATTGGATTTGAAGGACACAGAGATATTCTTCTTTGCCAGCTGATTCTTATAATTCTTGAATGCATCCTTGAGAAGGTCCTTTATCTCGAAGTTCTCAATATAGGGCTTGACTTTGCCCAACTCGAGCTTTGAACAGAGTATGATGGAGTGGAGAAGGCTGTGCAGTTTATCGGACTCGCTCTTGATAGTGGTAAGGTATTCCTTGATAATATCTTTCTCAAGCTTTTCTTCCACCATGAGAAGGTCCACATAACCGCTTATTACAGTAAGAGGGGTCTTAAGATTATAGCTGAACTCCGATATGAAGCTGGATTTTGTCTTGTCAATCTCAGCCAGTCTTTCATTAAGGTCCTCCAGCTGGACCACATAGCCCTTGAGCTCCTGCATAAGCTTCTGGTTGTTGCGCTTTAAGTTTATCTTCTCTATGGCATTCCTTAGAACAATCTTTATCTGCTCCACCACAAGGGGCTTTTTGAGAAAATCATATACCCCCTTTTTAATTGCCTCAATGGCATAATCCATGGATGGGTAGGCAGTCATTATAATAATAGCTGAATCAGGGGAAACCTCGTTAATCTCGTCCATTATCTCAAGTCCCGTTTTGCCGGGCATCATGATATCAAGAAAGATAACATCCACCTTGCCGGGGTCCTGTTTGATAATATCAAGGGCTTCATCCGCATTTGCGGCTGACATAATCTGATAGCCCTCATCCTCCAGAAGGTCATTGAACAGCTCCCTTATAAGATGCTCATCATCAACAACCAATACATTGCCTCTGTTGGTCTGACTGTTCTCTATCAATTTAGAAGCTCCTTTTCATTTACTTATGCCCAGGAATCTCTCCCCGGAAAATAACATTATTATAAACATAAATCAACTAATTCATCAATTAAAATTATTATCAGAAATGGCTTTAAGGATCTCGGATATCTTGAAAGGCTTAGGAATGATATTCTTTATTCCTAGGGATTTAAGTATTTTAACATTATCCCTGCTCAGACAGGCTGAAATAACGATAATCTTCTGGGATGGATTATTGCCGAGTATTATCCTCGATGCTTCAATACCGTCCATGACTGGCAGCATAAGATCCATGAAAATCACGTCATAGTGCTTGTTTGTAACCATGTTAACTGCCTGTTCCCCGTTTACAGCCGCATCAACGCTGAAACCGTGTATTTTTAATACATCCGATATAAGATTACGGGTGTCATTATTATCTTCGACTATAAGGATAAATCTGTTTTCTGCACTGCTCATAACAATGGACTCCGGCCCTCAATGCTTTAAACATATAATATTATTTGGGAAACTCAGATTTGTCAAAATTTATTTTCCTTTGATGTTGAACGCCTGCTCAGGTTCAAATCTGCAGGGATAAGCCCTCTGGAAATATTTGATATTATTACCCCGCATGGAAAAATATCTATATTTTATATTGATTTATATGATATTATAATTATAATTTGATTATAGTGATATACCCTAATACATTGGAGGGTTGTATGAAGTATTTATATTGCAGGTTCTTTTGTATCGTCTTGGCAATGCTTGTTTTTTATTTACCCGGGCTGGCTGTTAATATAGACGATATCACAATAAATACCCAAAGCGAACTTACCATAATCAGCTTTGTTTTTGACTCAGAAACAGACATCCCCTTCAGAAAATTTACCCTGGCCGATCCGGAGAGGATATACTTTGACCTGTCAGGCACATCCAAAGCCGCCCAGCTTTCCAGCCTGATAGTCAATGATGACAGGATAGACCAGATAAGGCTTGGAAATCCGGATCCCTCAACTGTACGCATTGTTTTTGAAATAACCGGTTACAGGGCCGGTGAACTGAATACTGACCACAGGTTTGAAGCAAACAACCTCTATTATGTTATTGCCAACCCTGATCATCAGATAATCATGGATGATATAATCAATAAATACATATTGCAGACCATACCGCCTCAAGAAGAGGATGATATGACCGGTACCGCCCCGGAAGATGACTACATAAACGCGGATAAGGAACCAATAGAAGACAAACAAGAGGAGAGCTCTGATATGAAAATAGAAAGTGATATTCAGTCTTTTCAATCCCTTCCATTTTTACCGGATTCTGTAAATAATTTTCTATTCAATGAGATATTCCCCGGCTTTTATACCCTGTATGCATTGGGAATTGCCCTGATACTGATACTATTACTGCTTTTCCTTAGAAAAAAACCCAAAAAGAAGCCTGCCATGAATCATAGGGATAAATACGCGGAAGCTGATTCCTATGAAGAGGAAACAGCTCCTGAAGAAAGCACTGAAGATCTCTATGGCCTTGAAACTGATGAACAGCAGGACGGCGGCGGCAATCTGCTTTTTGATGATACACAGCAGGATTTCACTGCCTCCGAGGAAGATGATGAACTGGATGTTGCAGAAATAGTGGATGAAGAAAACGGACCAGAAGCAGAATTCAGGGATACTGAGACAGCCGAAGAAGAAGAGTCCGCTCCGCCAGTTTCAGGATACAGTGAAAGCATGGAAGGTTTTGATGATTCCAGGGGAGAGATTGAGCAGGAGATAGAAAAAAGCCTGGATATCTTTGAAGAAGCAAAAACAAACGTGAACAATGATCAGGACCGGGAGATCCTGATAAAGCTTGATGAGAAGGAACTAAGCGAAAAGACACTGGAAGAAAGCCTCAATGAGTCCTTCCGCTACTACCCCCTGAAGGTCGGGAACGGCTGGGTCTGGAGATACAAGAACAGCCTGAGGAAAAGGATGATAATCGGGAAGAAGGAACTCCAGGGCAAGGGAGAAGTGTACAAGATCAAGGAAACAGTCCGCATCGGTGAACATAAAAAACAGACCATATGGTATATCTACAAATCCAATAAAGGCATTATAGAAAAAGCAGATCAGTATAAGAAAAAAATCCTTGCCTTCCCCATAAAGCTTAATAAAAAATGGGAAGATGACAGCAATAATTATGAGATCATAGGTTTAAACGATACAGTGAACAACTTTGACAAATGCCTTAAAATACAGGTATCACCCAAAGATATACCTATAAAGAGATACATCTATTTCAAGAAGGATGTCGGCCTTATCATGGATGAGGCAAAGGAAGAGCTTATAAAATACAAGATAGACGGCGTAGAGTTCAGCATTTAAGCAATATTTTAAAAATGACATCCCATGACCATTATATGCAGACTGCCATTAATCTTTCCCTCAAGGGACTGGGGTATGCGCAACCGAACCCTCTCGTGGGCTGTGTTCTCGTCCATAATGACAGAGTTATATCCCGGGGGTATCACCAGAAATACGGAGGCCCTCATGCAGAAAGGATCTGCCTTGAAGACATAGATCCTCCGCCGGAATCCACCCTTTATGTCAACCTTGAGCCATGCTCTCACTATGGCAAAACCCCTCCATGCACCGACCTGATCATTGAAAAGAAAGTCTCAAGGGTAGTAATTTCAAATATAGACCCTAATCCCCTTGTAAACGGAAAGGGAGTAAAGAAACTTCAGGAAAGGAATATCGAGGTAATCTGCAGTGTTCTTTCCGAAAAAGGCCTTTACTTAAACAGGGCTTACTTCCACTATATAAAAACCGGCCTTCCCTATATAACATTAAAGCTGGGAAGTACCCTGGACGGTAAGATTGCTGACAGGGAATACAGCTCACAATGGATAACAAACGAGAAATCAAGAATGAAGGCCCACTGGCTCAGGGGTATAAACAGGGCTATAATGGTCGGTCTGAATACCTTCATGACTGACCGCCCGAGGCTTGATGCAAGGTTTCCGTACAGGCGGATGCCAAATCCAGTCAGGATTATCCTTGACAGGAACCTGAAGCTCAGAAGCAGTTTACCCCTTCTAAATGATAAGAGGGATACTCTGCTGTACAGCCATGAAAACCAGGAGGATGTCTCCCTGCCGGAGAATGTCCTGTTTATTAAGATTGACAGGGAAAGTGATATACTCACAGAAGCCGTAATAGACATGGGAAAGAGGTCTATTTCAACTCTTCTGGTTGAAGGAGGCGGTCGAATGGCCTTTGAGCTGTTAAAAAGGAAACTGGTAAATGAAATACATATAACCTATGCACCCAAGATTCTGGGGGGTGATGAGAGCATATCCCTGTTCAGAGGGGACGGCTTCCTCCTTGCAGAATCAGTCAGGCTGAAAAATTACAGGATTTACAGGTTTGATGAAGATTTTGAAATAGAGGGGTATTTCGAATAATGTTTACAGGCATAATAGGAGAAACGGGTAAAATTGCATCTCTGCAGAGACATGGTGAAGGCTACCGCATTTCCATTAAGTCGGAAAAAATCCTGAAAGAGCTTGCCCTGGGCGACAGTATTGCCGTAAACGGCATCTGCCTGACGGTAACGTGGATATCAGACAACTCCTTCTCCGCTGATATCTCCAGAGAAACATATGAGCGGACCTCAATTCCCTTCAGCAAGGAGGGCTTCATGGTCAACCTGGAGACGCCCTGCAAGCCTGACAGCTTTTTAAGCGGTCACATTGTCTCAGGGCATATTGACACTACCGCTGTAATAACTGGCATCCATAAAAAAAAGGAATTTTGTGAGATGACCTTTGAGCTTAAAGAGGCCAGAGACCGCAAGTATATAATTGAAAAGGGCAGTATAGCTGTAAACGGCGTATCCCTGACAATTTACAATGTCCAGGGCTCCATATTTTCAGTGTCAATCATACCTGAGACATCAGGCAGGACCAGCCTTCCGCATCTCAGCGAAGGCATGACTGTGAATATTGAATTTGACATAATAGGAAAATATATTATAAAGTGGTTAGAAGAAAGACCTGAAACCAGAAACAGCAATATCAGCAGTCTTCTTCATAAGTCGGGATTCATCTGATCCCCGAATTATTTCAGCGGGTTATTAAAAACCCTCAGAATTTCAGGAGGATGTATATTGAGTATAATATCAATTGAACAGTCCATAGAAGAATTAAAGCAGGGTAAATTCATAATAATTGTTGACAGCGAAGACAGGGAAAACGAGGGTGATTTATGCATTGCAGCCGAGATGGTCACCCCGGAGAAAATAAACTTCATGGCAACCCACGGCAGGGGGCTTATCTGCCTTCCCATGCAGGCCGAGAGGCTTAATGAGCTTAAAATACCAATGATGGTAACGGAAAACACATCAAGGTTTGAGACAGCCTTTACTGTGAGCATAGAGGCAAAAGAGGGAATTTCCACGGGTATATCAGCTTTCGATCGCGCCAGGACCATTTTAACGGCAATAGACCCTAAAACCAGACCCCAGGATATCGTTAAACCCGGCCATATCTTTCCCCTGAGGGCAAAAAAGGGCGGTGTCCTGGTCCGTGCCGGACAGACCGAGGCGAGCATAGACCTGGCCAGACTTGCAGGGCTGTATCCTTCAGCAGTAATATGTGAAATAATGAAAGATGACGGCACAATGGCAAGGATGCCCGACCTAATTGAATTCAGCAAAATACATAATATAAACATAATCACCATTGAAGAGCTTATCCGGTACAGGACAAGCAAAGAAAGCCTTGTATCAAGGGTAGCTGAATCAGTTATGCCTACCCGTCACGGAAGGTTCAAAATTATCATCTACAGAAACGAAGTGGACACCAAGGAGAATATTGCTCTTATATACGGAGATATAGCAAATAAGGACAGTGTCCTGGTCAGGGTACACTCCCAGTGCATAACAGGAGAGGTCTTCCATAGCCTGCGCTGTGACTGCGGGCAGCAGCTTGACAACGCCATGAGCCTTATTGCAAAGTCTGGAAGCGGTGTCCTGCTTTACATAAAGCAGGAGGGCAGAGGGATAGGCCTTGCCAACAAGATTAAGGCCTATCACCTGCAGGATAACGGGCTGGATACTGTGGAAGCCAATATCAAGCTGGGGTTCAAGCCCGATCTCAGGGATTACGGCATAGGCGCTCAGATACTCAAGGACCTTGGAATAACCAGTATGAACCTGCTGACAAATAATCCCAGGAAGATAATAGGGCTGGAGGGCTATGGGATTAAGGTCCTAAAGAGGATACCCCTTGAAATAGAACCCACGAAAGAAAATAAGGACTACCTGAAAATAAAAAAAGAAAAATTAGGCCATTTACTGGAGAAGGTGTAAAATATGAAGGAATATCATGGAAAACTGGATGCCAAGGGTCTTAGATTCGCAGTTATCCTGCCCCGCTTTAACGACTTTATAGGTCAGAAGCTTCTGGAAGGCTGTGTGGACGCCATAAAGCGCCATAATGGAAATGAAGACGATATCAGCCTGTTCAGGGTCCCGGGGGCCTTTGAGATTCCCCAGACCGCCAGGCTTCTGCTGAAGAATGGAAGTTATGATGTTATTATAGCCCTGGGAGCTGTTATCAGGGGTTCCACCTATCATTTTGATATAGTCGCCAATGAAGCGGCAAAGGGTATCGCAAAACTTTCCCTGGACTATGACACCCCTATAATATTCGGTATACTTACAACGGATACCATAGAACAGGCAATTGAAAGGGCAGGAACAAAATCAGGAAACAAGGGCTTTGATGCAGCTGCTGCAGGCATTGAACTGGCAAACCTTAAAAAGGAAATACTGAAACTCAGCAAAAAACCCCGATGAGCAGAAAAAAATCAAGGGAATTTGTCCTGCAGATTCTCTACCAGATAGATCTAAGCGATAAATGGGACTCTTATAAAAAGACCATTACAGAATTCTTTAAAGAAAGAATAACTGAAGAGCCCATAAGGGAATTCAGCGGATATATTATAAACGGCATAATGAAACACAAGGCCTTTATCGATGCCCTTATAGACCAGAACACATCCACAAGCTCCATTGAATCCCTGCATTATATTGACAGGAATGTATTGAGGATTGCCCTCTTTGAGCTTTTTTTCTCCGAGCTTGTCCCGATAGACGTGGCAATAAACGAGGCTATCAATCTTGCAAAAAAATACGGGGAACAGAAATCGGGAGCCCTCGTGAATGCCATCCTGGACAGCATAAAGAACAAAAACCAGGATAAGCTTGAATATAAAAAGGACCTTTAACCCATGAAAATTGCTATCATAAGCGACATACACTCCAATCTGGAAGCTCTGGAAAAGGTTATGGAGCTCTACCAGGCCCGGAAGGCTGAAGCCCTCTTCTTCCTGGGCGATCTTGTCGGCTACGGCCCCTCTCCCTGTGAAGTATGCGAACTTATGAAAGATTTCATGCCCAGCTCGGTTATGGGCAATCATGATTATGCTGTCAGCTATGAGAATAACAGCGTTTTGGACACATTCAACCTGTCAGCAAGAGAAATGGTTTTATGGACAAGGAACCGGCTGAACGAAAAATCACCTGAATACCTGAAACAGCTGAGAAACCTTCCCCTTTTAAGAGAGTTCTCAAATATGACCTTTGTTCACAGCACTCCCTACAGGCCGCATGAATGGAATTATATCTTCAATATCCGGCAGGCCTATTACATGTTTTATGAATTCAAGACCCAGGTCTGCTTTGTAGGCCACTCTCACCAGCCCTATATCCTTGAGAAGAACCCTAATGACGAGCTGGAGCTCATTGATTCGAATAAAATCAGGATTAAGAAAAACTGCAGGTATATAATTAACATAGGGAGTGTAGGCCAGCCCAGAGACCTGGACAACAGGGCCTGCATAGCTTTTTTGGATATTACATCAGGCACAGGCTCTTATGAGCTTTTCCGCCTTGAATATGACATCAGCAAAACCCAGCAGAAGATGAAGGAAAGTAACCTTCCCAAATATTTAATTGACAGGCTCAGGGAAGGGAAGTAGATTATTAACAGTATGTCTAAGAAGAAGCTTCCTGAAAAGCGTTCCATACTGGTGGTGGAAGACTCCAGCACCATGCGCTCCTTCATTATATCTGCGCTGGAAGAGCTCTCCAATATCACCATACTGGAGTCAGCCAACGGTTTTGAAGCAATTAAGCTCCTTCCCCGCCACAGGATAAACCTTCTCATTACCGATATCAACATGCCCGATATCAATGGACTGGAGCTCGTGTCCTTTGTAAGGAAACACCCCCTGTACAAGGATATACCTATTATTATTGTCACCACCGAATCCACCGCCCAGGACCGCAACAGGGGCCTGTCCCTGGGGGCAAACGAATATATTACCAAACCCTTCCAGAACACCCAGCTGATAACAGCAGTCAAAAGGCTGGTCGGCTGATAAATACCCCTGTAATAAATTTCCGCACCCGGGGAAATACCCTTTTAATTCCAGTGACAGTCGTGCCCAACAGCAAGTCGCGATCTATCGCCCTGCATGATGGAACACTTAAAATCCATATAACAAAACCTCCGGTAGAAGGCAGGGCAAATAAGGCGATTATCGAATATTTATCAAAAATCCTGAGGATAAAAAAGAGCTCTATAACCATAGACAAAGGTGCAGTAAGCAAATCCAAGCTCATTGCCATAGAGGATATGGAAGCCGGGGAATTCCTGAAGGCAATAATAGAACTGACCGGATAGTCCGTCAGGATTTCAATACACCTATCTTAAGCTCCGCGGTCGGATTACCAAAGTAGGAAAAGCCGTACAGCCTTTCTTTTTTCAGGTCAAAAAACAGGATATACCTGCCCTCTTTCTTCGGCAGGGGAACCTTTGCATCGAAGGCCAGGGAAGCCCCTGTTTTTATAAATTCCGGTATTATTATTTCAGAATAATGGTCATCAAGATGGTCCCCATTCTCATCCAGAAGCTTGACCCAGATAGCGATTCTATAGCTGTGGCCGTCACAGAACCAGTCAAAATTACTGGTATTCTTTACCCTGACTGTAACCGGGAGTTCACTCCCTGGCTTGCCTTCAGGAGGTGAAGCACTTACCTCGATCTCTCCCCTGTAATTAAAGGGAACAAAGCTCTGGGGGCCTGTCCAATCGCCTTTTTTAACCATATTCCCGGGCTTTACAAGCAGAACAGCAAGGGATGTAAAGAATACCCTGTTGAATTTAAGGTGTATATGGGGGCTTTTAAAGGTCTCCTCCGGCAGTTTTACCCAGTTGTTAAAAAACCGCTCTTCCAGACGCATATCCATATCCTGCTCCTGAAGCTGAAAACCGCAGGACTTAAAAAGGCTCATAAGGTCCTCCATCCTGAAGATACGCGTATTGGGGACCTTGCCCCCAAGGCGGTTCAGCTTGACCTCAGTGGTAATAAGACAGCCTCCCCCCGGTTTCAATACCCGGTACATCTCAAGTAAAGCCCTTCGTATATCAGAAAGCCTTCCAAAATGCTCAATGGATGAAAGGGAAAATATAAAATCAAAAGAATCATCCTGAAAATCCAGCTCCAGGGCATTCATCCTTAAAAGTTTCAGCTTTTCACCGGGATACTGAAAAGGCCTGTACTTTTCAGGCACCTCGGGTATATCCCTTTCATCCTCACCTCCCAGATATTGCCCTTCATACAGGTCTATTCCCGTTATATGGGCTACTTTATGGGCCAGGTAATAGAGTATCTGCTCCCTGCCTGCCCCAACAGCCAGCCCTTTGTTTTCAGGAGCGAGATAGCCGCTTTTCATCAGGGCATATACCACATGCACGGATTCCCATATCTTCCTGTGGAAGGAGTGTTCATCCAGGGTAAATATATCCTTCATATCATCAATGACCATTTTCCACTCAGGATTCTCCAGATCAGCCACATGGGGAATCTTATTTAAAGGGACAGAGCCTGTCTTTCTCTCTATTTTCAGTATTTCATGATCTACAAAGGGAAAATAGAGGCGGTCAAAAGGCTTAAAAAAGGTCCGGTAGAATTTGTTGGACCAGAGTATATATCTAATTTTTTCATAAATTTTTGTCTTTTTCAGCATATTATCCTATCCTCACGGCTATTTGAATGAAACCCTATATTACAGCAAAAATATCTCCCTGAAAGAAAAAACTGAATATTCTGCTTATGATATTGAATATTAAAATCAGTAATGCATTTCCCCGGCAGGCCTGGCCTGCTTTATGCAACCGCAGCAAGAGCATAAATACAATCTTTTGGCAGTTTAGTGGCACCAAGCCCCCTCAGATCTGAAGTTTCAAGTTGCCAAATAATCTTTGCTTATGGTGAAGAAATGTATGCCTGTCCGGGTATTGAAAAACCTGTAGACAGCACACGTATCAGCTTCCTGATTAGCATGGACATCGAACTTTATGCCTACATAAGTCCAGTGGGGCAAATTCTCCATTATATATTCCCTCATAATCTCGGATATGGTATGGATGTGACCCCCTCGAACTGTATTAAAAAATGGTATACAGGCACTGATAAATTGAAATTATTAAGAAACATCTCCGGCACTTTTTCGCTTGATTGATAACCTGTAACCAGGGCTAAATATGCTGAAGGGTATTTTCTGCTCATCCAGGTTCAGAAAGCAATGCAAAGTTTTTTGATGTACTGCTTTTACTTCTGAAGCAAAAAGATCCGTCCCTTTTGCTTCGTTTACTTCTGAAGCAAAAAGATCCGTCCCTTTTGCTTCGCTACATGATTTTTCATTCAGACCATTTCCCGTAAAATTCGCAGTAAGGGTCTCCTGAAGTAACGCACTTCTGCTGTATCATTCTGATAGTTTTTAAATGGCAGGCTTCTATTATACCCTCGCAATAGCCCATCATGGAAAAACAGAAGGCAATGTGGGGGGTCTTAAAATCATAAAGCCTTATACAGCCCGAATAAGGTTCTGCAGAGGATACCTCCAGCCATCCGTGATCATGGATCTGCTTCCACATTCTTGGTGCACGCATCAGGGTAAAAAGAGGATTACCAAGCCGAAGGAAAAGTGCCAGGGCTTTTGGCACACCTTTTAAGGCTTGATAATGGCCTATACTTCTGCATATTTCATAATTACCTTTTCCCAAAAGTCTGTCTGATGCTATCAGAAAATCTATATAGGCTTCTTCAGAATACCATGAACCTGATAAAATACTCCTGTCTAAAATCTCTTTTGATTCAGGCTCCAGAAGATCAATTATTCTCTTTAGAGCGCTTTCATCGTGTTTACAGGAGATATACTCTTTTGCAAGCCTTACAGATAACCCTCTGATATTTGCCTTGATATTTACGATTAGACTTCTCCTTCGTTTAACATTTTATACCAGTGCTTTCTATTTGTCAAAAGCTGGAATTAAAATTTTTGAAGGATATTTTCTGCTGCAATGTGCATTGCCGACAGAATGAAAGAAAAAATTGCCTTGAATGGTTTAATAGAAACCCGGAAGGAATCATTAAAATTACTTGTACCATGATTTGTTTAATAATTTAGGCTGTCAGATGCTGAGATTATGGATCGATTCTATTATTTTCCGGAATCTTATAATTTTTTATCTAATATTTATTTTGAGTCTGTCAATCATCAGCTTATACTCATGATTCCTGCTTTTCGTATAGAGCTCATCAAGGCCTTTTAATGCTTTTGCTCTGCAGTTTTCAGAACCATTGAGAATATAGATTTCATAGTTTGCAAGTGCATTTGCCAGCAGGTCTTTTCCATGATTTTTAATGAGATTTCTTAAGGTATTCAATGCACTCTTTTTATCACTAAGAGCATTAATCTTTGCAAGGAGTATTTGCGAATCCAGCAGGAATCTTTCATTTGCCAGCTCCTGCGCAATCTTCTGAGCCTCAGAATTAAAATGGACGGCTGTCTCATAATCCCCGCTTTCAAATGAGATTTTGGCCCTTTCAATAAATAAAGCACATGTATCATATCTTACATTTACCTTTTTTGAAAGCTTTACTGATTTATCAATATAGCGCGATGCAATTTGAAGGTCATTTATTATCCTGTAAATAGAGGCAATATTGCAGTATGCAAAACTTTCGGCCTTATAATCGCCTAATTCCTCTGCAATTCTGGCACTGGCCTTGTATAGCTCAATCGATTTCTTATAACTGCCTTTCTGTTTATATAACAGGGCTTTGTACGAACTGATTTCGCATAATGCAGGTCTGTCGCCTATTTCTTCGGCTATTTTCCTGCTTTCTTCCATATATTCAAGGCTTTTCTTAAAATCGCCTTTTTCAATCAGTGTTTTGCCTATATTTGCTGTCGAAAGTATGATTCCCTTTTTGTTTCCAATCTCTTTTGCTGTTTTCAGCTGTATCTCAAAGTTTATTAATGCTTCATCAAGCCTGTCCATATCATAATATAATACCCCTATGTTCCCTGTGATAAGACCCAGGCCCAATTTATCTCCAATCTCAGCAAACAGGGTTTTGGCCTTCTCATAGCGTGCTAATGCTTCTTTCATATAGCCCTGGATATGGTATAGGATTCCAAGGTTGCCGTTTACCGTGCTTAAATTGCCCTTATCGCCTATCTCTTTGGATATTTCTTCTTTCATAAGATAATATTTTAATGCTTTGCCCATATCGCCGGTGTTTGAGTAAATGCGCCCTATACTGCCCAGCGCGCTGGCTGAATTCCTTTTATTTGCGTTTTTTAGAGCAGTTTCATAGGATGATTTAAAATACTCCATAGCCTTATCATATTTTCCCTGCTCAACATAAGCATTACCCATATTGCCTGAAGCTGAACTGACAGCATCCATATCGCCTGCTTCCTGGGCAGAATTAAGCTGATTCATGAAGTACTGCCGCGCCTCATCATATTTATTCTGACGGAAATAGAGCTTTCCCATATTTCCGTAGGAGATTGCCATTTCATTTTTATTGCCGGTCTGCTCAGCAAGCTCAATAGTCTCTCTGCATAGCTTATAGGCCTCTTCCATCTCTCCTTTCATGTGGAGCGAATGGATAAGCTGGTTTTGATACCTTAACTGATATATTTTGCTGTTCATGTCTTTCGCTTTTTTTATCAGTACCTTTAAGTCCCGCATGCACTGATCTGTTCTGCCGGTTAGATCAAGTATATCAATCCTGTAATAATTATATTCAAAGACCTTTTCGTTTTCATCACACATCTGCAGTAATGCATCAAAGCATTCCAGCGCTTTCTGATTCTCAAACCTTTTTTTGAAATAGACGGCTGACTTGTTATAATATTCAATTGCTTTGCTCTTTTCTTCTGCATTATAATAATGATATGCAATCTCATAATATTTGTTCTCAGTATCCTTGTAAGCTCCTTCAATGGCCCTGGCTGCATATGAATGGAATTTTCTCAGCATTGACTTAAGCTGCATTTCATAAGCTGTTTTCTGCAGAAGCGCATGTTTGAACATATATTTGAGCAGGGACAGCTTCATCCATATGTTCTTATTCTCCAGCTGTTCGAGCTTTTCCTGTTCTTGAGCTGTTCCCGGAAACAGACTCAGGTTTTGTATAATCTCCATGAGTATGGCTATCTCAAACTCCCTTCCAAGTACTGACGCGACCTTCACTATCTGCTTTAAATCTGTTTCAAGCCTGTCAATCCTTGCAATGATTATCGAATAAATGCTTTCTGGAATTGATATATCCCGCAAGGCTTTGCCCATAAGCCTGTTTTCCTTGATATACTGGATTATCTGCTCAAGATAAAAGGGATTATTTTCTGCTTTTGAAATAATCAGCTTTTTCAGGGGTTCATCTGCTTTAATATGTTCATTAATCAATGATTCAGCTTCCTTATCGTTAAGCCTGTCAATGACTATCTCACGCTGTATTATCTCCTTGTCCACATTCAAAACCGGCCTTCCGCCATCATCACTGAAACGGCCTGTTCCTGCAATCATAAAAGGATAATCATTTCCCGACCTGCATAAAAGCCTTAATACATCCTGACTGCCTTCATCCAGATACTGAATGTCTTCTATGCATATTATCAGTGGCTTCAGCAGGCTTAATCCCTTTAACAGTTCATTATAGGCTGTCACAGTGTTTTCATACCTGCCCCTGGAGTCAAGGGATGAATAATAGGAATCATGGATGTCCAGACCCAGCTGTGCTGATATTACTGGCTTCAGCCTGACAAGCTCGCTCAGTATATTATCAGCCCTGGCATCCTTCAGTTTTTTAAGGCCTTTCAGTAAACGGCCATAGATCAGATTGAACTGCTCTGGATCTGATTTTCCTGACTGCCTGAAATAGTTCAGGGCAAAATACCTTAAAGGGTTGAAGCTTGTTTTTAGCAGACTATCCGACTGCATGACTGCAGAATATGCATTTTCGTTCCTGGAAAATTCCTCAAGCAGACGGCTTTTGCCAATTCCAGCTTCTCCGTAGATGATTGTAATGCCTCCGAATCTTCCGGCATATATCATTTCTGCGCTTTCTTTCAAGATTTTTAATTCGTCCTGCCTGCCTATCATTTTGTTCCTGCAGAGGGCCGGGCCCTGACCGCGGTTTTGTTCCATAAGCCTGTAAACCGGAATTGGCGTGCTTTTCCCCTTGAAAATCATTCTGCCTATATACCTGCTTTTGTAATCATTACTGACAGCCCCCGCCATAGACCGGGAAACCCATATCTCTCCCGCAGGCGCCCTGGACATAAACCTGGCTGCCTGGTTCACAGTGTCACTTAATGCTGTATACTCACATCTTTCATCTGTCCCGGTGAAACCTGTAAAGGCCATCCCAGAAGTCATGCCTGCTTTTATAGCCTCTCCCCAGGACGCTTTTACAGCTTTAATAAAATCAACTGACCTTCTTATATTCCCCTCATAGTATACTGGTGCCCCGAAGATAATAAGTATTACGCCTCCTTTGTCTCCAAACTCTATCCGGTTAAAATAACCCCCGAAATCATCGCAGTATCCTATTATATCCTTTACCAGTCTATCAAGCTCAGCATGCTTTAATAAAGGAATTATTGATATAAAAACAGCTACCACCTTTCTGAATTCACCGATCTGCTCACCCCGAAATATCTGTTCAGGAAAAAAGATGGATGCAATCTCCCCAGAAATAAAGGCAGGACTGAAGGGAACCTGAGGTATAATCCTTCGCCATGAAGTTAATCTGTATCTTCTATCCCTTATAATTTCGGCTTTAACCTCTCCTTCTGAAAGCATGGTATCATCTATGACAATTTCTGAACCCTCGCAGAATTTCTGGTTTTCAATGCAGTTCTTTATTGCCTCGCCCCTGAAATAATAGACCCTGTGTCTGTCTCCAAGAATACCCCAATCCACATTACCCGATGAGAGGCTTATTTTAAAGGAAAGCTCATAGGTTCCGAACCTGGTATTCTGGACTGCTATCTGTCCCAGCGTCTCTCTGATCTTTGATGAGCAGGATAAGGCCTCAAGAATCCCGATACCCTTAAAGATCACTGTAAATGCATCCCCGGCAAAACCGGACACAAATCCTCCAAAAAGGTGTATTGTGTTTATGAGTGGATCAAAGACACGATTCAGGATCTTTGCAAGTATCTCAGCTCCCTCATTCCCTTTCTCCATAAGCTTCTCTGTCATGGGAGTAAAACCGGTAATGTCAAGATGCATTACCACTGCATTGAAATCGCCCTCAAATTTTCCCGAAGAGAGCATTTCAGCTATAAAATGGGGAAGGAGATTCTTCATATCCTGTATTTTATTATGAAAAAGAAATATTATCAAGAACTCTGAATAAAGAATCCCATCTGTATTTATCACCGTCATTCAGCAGACTCCAGAACAGAGGAGATCAAACCTTAAGGTTAATCATCTCTTATGAAATACCGCTTTTGCAGTTAAATGAGTGTAAATGGAAAGCCTTTCAGAGAAATAAGAACCCTATTTTGCTCTGCCTTTTTTTATGGCTTCCTGGCATTCTTTAAGATCTTCCCTGTATCTCAAGGTGGCAGAATTATTACTGCCGAGCACAGACTCTGCAGTTTGAACGGCCTGCACAAATAAGGGTTCAGCATCTGAAAATCTACTCTGCTCCTTATACAGATTTGCCATATTGTTCAGGCTTTGTATAACATCCGGATGATTTTTACCCAGGACTGATTCTCTTATCCTAAAAGAACGTTTATACATAGGTTCTGCCTCTGCATACCTGCCCTGCTCCTTATACAGATTTGCCAGGTTATGCAGGGCCCCTGCCACATAGGGATGGTCTTTTCCTAAAGCAATTTCCCATATCTGCAGGGCGCGTTTATACATAGGCTCAGCTTCTGCATATTTTCCCTGATCCGCATAGAGAAGCGCCAGATTGTTCAGAGATTGTGCCACGCTTGAATGCTTTGTTCCCAGTACCTTCTCTCTTATCTGCAGGGAACGCATATAAAGAGATTCTGCTTCTGCATACCTGCCCTGTTCCCTATACAGGCCTGCCAGATTGTTCAGGGATCCTGCCACGTTTGGATGGCATTTTCCCAATGACTTTTCTCTTATCTCCAGGGAACGCTTATACAATGACTCGGATTCTTCATATTTGCCCTGGTCCTTACAGAGATTTGCCAGACCATTCAGAGAACCTGTCACCAGTGGATGATATTTTCCCAATGACTTTTCTCTTATCCGCAGAGAACGCCTGAAAAGGGGCTCTGCTTCTTTATATCGGGCCTGTTCATGATAAAGGCTTGCCAGATTGCCCAAAACAACTGCCACATGTGGATGGTATTTTCCCAATGACTTTTCCCATATCTTAAGAGAGCGATAAAAAAGGGGCTCTGCTTCCCTGTATTTGCCCTGATCCTTATACAGGCTTGCCAGATTGTTCAGCGAAATTGCCACATCCGGATGCTTTTTCCCTAATGCCCTTTCAAATATCTGCAGAGAGCGATTATACAGAGGCTCTGCTTCTGCATGCCTGCCCTGGTGCCTGTACAGTTCAGCAAGGCTGTTCAGAGATCGTGCCACACTCGGATGATCTTTTCCCATTGTATCTTCTCTTATCTTCAGCGCACGCTTATGAGGGAGTTCTGCTTTTTCATATTTACCCTGCCAGTAATATATTACTGCCAGGCTGTGCAGGGATGATGCCACTTCTGCATGGTCCTTGCCCAATACCTTTTCTCTAATCCTCAGTGCATGTTTATACAGCGGCTCTGCATCAGAATATTTTGCCTGACTCCTGTAAAGGTCTGCCAGGTTGGTAAGGGCTTGCGCTGTGTCAGGATGCTCAATCCCAAACAGCTTTTCCCGGATTTTCAGGGCCTTTTTTAAGAAAGTTTCTCCCTCGGTGAAGTTATATTTATCTCTGAACCAGCAGCCGGCTTTATCATAATAGAGCGCACACTTATCCATAATATCTGCCCTCTCATAGTGAAAAGCAATCTCCTGCGCATGTTCATCCATATTACCCCTATAAACAGTCTGCATGGCTTCTGCAGCCAGATTATGCAGATTCTTCAGCCTACTGTACATTATTCTTAAATAGGCTGTGTCCTTGATCATGATATGGCTGAAGATATAGTGAAGCTCCTCCAGGTCTCTCCATATCATACTGGATTTTCCATATTCCAGATCACTGACCAGGGGCCTTTTAAGCATCTTTGAAAGTATATTCACGTTAAACTCCATTCCCAGAACAGATGCATTATATACACATTCACGGACATTCGCCGTTAACCGGTCTATACGGGAGCCTATAATATCGCTTATCCTGAAGGATGCTACCGGGCCTGGCTCTCCTGCCATCATGCCTTCTCTATCTATCTTTTCAATCTCTGTAAGGTAGGCACAGAGCTGTTCTATGAAAAAAGGATTGCCCATCGCCCGTGAATTGATTATTCTGAAAGTATCCTGAGGCACCGTATCCAGCTTTAATATTTGCCTTATCATTTCTCTGCTGCTTTCCTCATCAAGCATGCCAAGGTTCCTGTCCATTTTTATGTGATTTTTTAAGCCCAGGTCAGGCTTGCTGCCATCATCGTGATACCGGCAGGAGCATATTATCTGCACCGGCTTTATATCAGCCTGGCTAAGAGCCTGAAAATGTTCTTTGCTTTCTTCATCGATCCATTGTGAATCATCAAGGTGAATGACCACAGGCTTTTTTGCAGCAATCTGGGCCATGAAACGCAGAAAGGCCGTCCTTTGCTGTTTGGGCTTTTCAGGGGCAGGCAGTACGCTCCAGATGGATTTCTCCCATTCATAACCTATAATGGATGCTATTATGGATTCAATGCGTAAAAGTTCCTCATTTTGCCCTGCAAGCAATTTCCATCGCATACGAAAGGAAATTATCCCCGACTGCTGGTCCTTTTCAGAATCAACAGAGAAATACTGACGGATAATCTGTTTAACAGGCTCCAGGGGTTTGCGGATAACGGAGTCGCAATAAAGAAAGAACCTGTAAAATTCCTGTTCTGGAAAGCTGCTGGTCAGCTCATGGCCCAGGCGGCTTTTGCCTATACCGGCATTACCATATATATAAACAGCCAGATTACTGTACCTGCCTAATGCTTCATTTAAAGAATGCCTTAATTCTGTCAGGAACTTATCTCTCCCGGTAAAATTTGTCTGCCTTCCGATTTTTCTTTCAACCAGCTGTTTCTGCAGACTGTAGACAGTTATGGCCTGTTTAATGCCTTTAAGCTGTACTGATCCTATTTTTTCAAAAAGGAACTTGTCCATCAGTTCCCCATATAAAAGACTGTCGGCTATAGCCTCACCGGGTCTTGCTATACTCATCAGACGCGCAGCCAGGTTGACAGGATCTCCCAGGGCTGTATATTCTTTTATATCGCCGCTTCCGGTATAACCGGCATAGACATTACCCTTCGCCAGCCCTAAAGCCAACAGAGGAACATTAGTTACTGCCTCAATAGAGAAGCGGCAGATACGCTCCAGGGTTTTCTCCTCGCTTATGGGCATGCCGAAAAGTATCAGGGCTACCATCCCTTTATCCGTAGCATCATATCTCGCGACAAATCCGCCGTATTTATCAGCCAGCTCCTGTATAGTTCCGATAGCTTCCTGCCTGTCTTTAACAGCTATCCTGCCCAGATTGGCAAAACAGAAGGCAGCGGGGCGGATCTCAGGCTGGGGACTCTCTATCTGGTATTTCGGGTTAATAAAACCTGACATGGCGGTGCTGTATCCTGAACATGCATATTTTTTTTCTGCAGCTCCATATTCTTTGATTTTTGTGTTTCCAGAGTAGATATATCCGTTTTTTTTGATTTTCAAGAAGCATTTTAACCCGATCTGACCTGCTGCATCTTTTGAAAAGACAAGGTCCTTTTTCAGGCCTGAAAGCTTTGCCAGGTCTTTTAAGGGTTTGCCATAAAAGACATATTCATTCTGCAGGCTGTTTTTGAATATCTTCCATTTAATCTCTCCATAGGATACGGTCTGCCTTATTTTTAATCTGATATCAGTAATAGAACTGCGATACTGACATACTGCTTTATCCCTGGAAAAGTTTGTAATCTTTATAACAGCATTAAGTATCCTGTTTTTATCGCTCATCATACCACTGTTATGACAGGATTCTGTTTTTTCCGCTTTTCCAGGTTCTGAATCCTGACTCCCGGATCCGGCTTCACCTGTGTTGGGAAAGACGGCACAGAAGGCATCGCCTGCGAAGAGCGTCACAAAACCTCCATAAGATTCAACGATCCGGATAGGCTCGCCAAAGGCATGGTCAAGAAAAGCCCTTAGTTCCTCTGCACCCTGTTTGCCATGCTTGCTGAGCTGATTTGTTATAGGTGTAAAATCAGCAATGTCAAAAAACAGTGCAAAGCCGGAGAATTTGCCCTTAAGGATATTGGCTTCATATTGCCGTAGAATAAACCTGGGTATATAACGCATCATAGCCCCTCCTGTTCAGGAACTGGATCCAAACAATATATATAATGGCGAATTCCGCAAGCCTAATAAAATGCATTAAAAATTACATTGCATTTTAGAAAAATTATACAGGCCTGAGCTTTTTTAATGCTGCAAAAACAAAAGAATCACAGAGCAAAACTTCCATATTTTATCATATCAAAGCTTTTCAGAAAAAGTCAATGGATGGTTAAAGGTTTTAGCCAAATTTTTATAAAGGGTTATTAAGACCTTTCCTATATTAAGATTCAGCTGAAATTAAATAACCATCAGGACTAATGTGATATTAGACTAAATAGATGTTTACCGGATATTTAAGGAAAATTACCCTGACCATTTTTCGGACGAATGCCACTTTGACTACAGAGGCAGTAAGGTAATGGCGGATATTCTGCATGATTATCTTGAAGGGTATATACTGCCGGATTAATCCCGGCTGTACAGTCAATGAGAAAAAAGGGTGCTGATCCTGATCGGCACCCTTGATATAAGGCGGAATTTTTTGTTACTATTTTTCCCCTTTTACCCTTTTCAGTGTTGAGATGGCGGCAGCCTTGGAGTCCTTCCCGCTGTGCAGGTAGATATACTCTATGGTGTCCGGGTCTATTATGGTTCCTATGCTGTAACCGTCATCATCGGAAAAGTAGATGGTTTTTTTGTCCCTGGACATTACCCCGACAAATTCTTCGGTATGATTCTCTGATATCTTTTTGCCGTGAAAAAGATGTCCCTGGGGTTTTTCAAAGATAAATTTTATCCCGAGCCCGGAAAAGTATTCCGTCTCCTGGGTGGTCTTGTTTCTGTGCTTGACATTTCCGCTTAAGACAGCTCCGCTCTCTGTTCCTTCCCATATCCCCTCAAGAGCGCACTCATCGGCAAAAAGAAAGCCGGTGCAGATAAATAAAAAGGCAAGAAATGCAATGACCTGGAAATTTTTCCTGAACATTTGAAATCCTCCTTTATTTTTAAGATTTATAATTCAAATTTCACTTTTATTTTCGGGTTTTTCTACCTCGAGTATGTCAATCAGGTCCCGGGGCTCGATACGGTACTGGCTCTGTTTTCCCTGATAGAACCCGTGATACATGATGAGGTGTATCTGAATATCGGAAAATACCAGCTCTCTGCCAAGCCTTTTATTCTTAACGGTGGTGATACTCTTGGGAAGTATCTTCCTGCACTCAAAGGGGCAGGGAAGCTTGCCCCTGAAGGTCTCCACGCTGACGCTGAAATAAGGGGATATGTCTATAAAGTCTCCCAGACCCTTTTCACCCGTATCCCTGAAATATTTCATTTTACCGGCTATGGCTGTATGGTCATAACCCAGTCTCTTTACCTCAGAATCATCCTCTGTAAGGATATCCACCAGTTTCCTCCGGTCTTTGCCCAGAAAGCCGTCCCTGGTAATTTTGCCTGGTCCCAGCCTATTCTGTATCTCCTGCATTTTAACCGTCTGTTTCATAAAAACCACCTGTATTTTTAACTGAATTTATCATAGAATATCAGGTCTTTCTTTACGCCGCACCTGTTTGTAAGGACATCAACACAGGCATTTATCATGCCCGGGCTTCCGCAAAGGTAGGCCTCCGCATTCTCTCCGTTTTTTACATGCTTTTCCACACATTCGGTTATAAGGCCGGTCTCTCCCTCCCAGCTGTCCGATTCCTCCGGCTGGGAAAGGGATGGAATAAAGCGGAAGTCAGGAAGCTCTTTTTCCAGCCTCTGCATCTCCTCAACCAGGAATAAATCCCTTTTGCTCCTTGCTCCGAAGAAATAGACAGCCTTCCTGTTTATCTTCTTTTCATTCATGTCAAGAAGTATGGATTTTATTGGGGCCATGCCCGAACCGCCGGCAATGCATACAATATCTCTTTGGCTGTCCCTCAGGAAGAAATCACCGTAGGGACCGTTAATCATTACTTTCTGACCCTCTTTAAGGTATTTGTGGACATAGGTGGTGCACAGCCCGTCGGGCACATACCTTATTTCAAGCTCCACGGCATCTTTCCTGGAGGGTGGGGAAGATATTGAGTAGGCCCGGTATACCGGTTCATCGGTCATTTCATAAAGAGGCACTTCAAACTGTATGAACTGCCCTGCCTTGAAGCTGATTCCCTCACTGTTCTCCAGCTTCAGGGTAACCTGCTTAATATCATGAGTAAGATCAACCAGGGACTCCACCGCTGTCTTATACTGCTTTATATTGAAGAGTTCACGCGGTATGGTTATATCAAAGGGTTTTTTCACCTTAACCTGGCATGAAAGCCTGATGTTTTTTTCCCTCTCCCGAGGGTCTATCCATGGAAGCTCTGTCGGGAGGTATTCGCCCGCACCGCTGTTTACCTGTATTTTGCACAGGCCGCAGGAACCTTTGCCCCCGCAGGCTGAAGGAATAAAAATCTGCTTTTCCTTCAGGCTGGATAAAAGGGGCTTACCGCCATCAACCACAATCTTTTTCTCACCGTTTATGGTTATTTCCTGCTGGCCGTAGTTGGCTATGGTCCTGTCGGCAATTACCATTATTAATGCAAGAAAGGTGGTAAGGGCGGTTATTATGATTACTGTGATCAGCAGTTCAGAAAGCATAGAATCTCCTGTCAGTTAATATCAATCATTCCTGAAAATCCCATGAAGGCAAGAGCCATGATACCGGCTATTATCAGGGCAATGCCTGCTCCTTCCAGCCCCCTGGGTATCCTTGCCCTGCTTGTTTTCTGCCTTATCCCTGCCATTGCCAGTATGGCAAGAAACCAGCCTATGCCTGAACCAAAGCCATAGGCAAAGGAGGAGAGAAGGCTGTATTCCCTTATAACCATGAACAGGCTCACTCCGAGAATAGCGCAGTTGACCGTTATCAGGGGCAGGAATATGCCCAGGGAAAGGTAAAGGGTATCCGACACCCTCTCAATTATCATTTCCACTATCTGCACGAAGGCCGCTATAATGACAATAAATACAATATAGCGCAGATATTCTATATTGAAGGGTACAAGTATGTAATAATAGGCAAGGTAGTTAAGCACGCTGGTCACAGCCATTACAAAGGTAACTGCAAACCCGAGTCCCACAGAGGTCTTAACCTCGCGGGAGACGGAAAGGAAGGAGCACATGCCGAGATAATTGGTAAGCAGGATATTATTGGTGAATATGGCTGCAAAGAATATGGCAAAAGAAAGCATACCCTCGCTCATTTCTTATCCTCCTTTATAATCACTCCCTTTATAATCCAGATAAATACGGCCAGCATGAAGAAGGCTCCGGGAGCCATGACCATTATGGACCAGTTTGTCCACCAGTCCCCCATCACCCTGAAACCCAGCAGGGTACCGGAACCCATAAGCTCCCTGAATACAGATATGGTCAGAAGGACATAGGAATAGCCCAGGCCCGAGGCAAGGCCGTCAAAGAGGGAAAGCCCGGGGGGGTTGTTCAGGGCGAAGGCCTCTGCCCTTCCCATGACAATGCAGTTGGTAATGATCAGGCCCACATAAGGGCCCAGCTCGGAGGATATCTCGGGGACATAGGCCTTGAAAATGATATCAACAATGATTACATAGCATGATATGACAAGCACCTCGACCATCATCCTTATCCGCGAGGGGATGAGCTTTCTCAGCACTGATACAGTCAGGTTGGAAAGGGAAAGGGTAAAGATAAGGCCGAAGCACATTACAAGGGTGTTTTTTACCAGGTTGGTGACTGCAAGGGTGGAGCAAATGCCAAGTATCTGGTAAAAAACAGGGTTATCCCTTAGAAGGCCCTCATAAAATATTTTGTTAATTTTCCTTTTATTCATTATTCCGGGTTTTTCCTAATTTTTCCTTCAGTTCCCGGGATGCGCTGTTTATCATGTTCTTTACCGCCCCGGTGGTAAAGGTGGCTCCCGTAACTGCTTCAAACTGACCTTTGCCGGCATCGGTGCCCTCAGGAACAAAATCAAGGGGTATCTGTTTACCCTCAAACTGCCTTCTGAACCACTGCTCCGTAATCCTTGCCCCAAGCCCCGGTGTCTCATTCTGGGATACAAAATCTATGCCGAGCAGGGTCTCTGCATCGGTGCCAAAGCTTATAAAGGCATCAATACTGCCCCACAGGCCCCTGCCGCGGAAAAATGTCGCATACCCCTGAAGAACCCTGCTGTCTGATTCCCGGCTGTATATCTCATAATACAGTATATTACCTTCGCTGTCAGCTTTCTCGACAATGGCTTCCCGGTAGACCCGGTCTATATCCCGGCTGGTTTCAGGGATTTGGATACCTGCGGATGAAAAAAGTCTCTGTTTTTTTACGGCTGACTCGTTTACCCTTATGGTTTCCTTTGTTAAAAGATAAACTGAGCTTACCAGGGTTATGGAGATAACAGTTATTACCGCCATAAAGCCTATGATATATGCGCTGTTCTTATCCCTGTCCATTCTTCTTCTTCAATGATTTTAATCCGTAATCAATTATGGGTATGAACATATTTGCAAAAAGGATGGCAAACATTATACCCTCCGGCCATGCTGAAAACACCCTTATAAGGGTGGTCAGCAGGCCTATAATAAGGCCGTAGATGAGCTTTCCCTCCTTCAGCGATGATGCGGATACGGGGTCCGTAGCCATGAAGAATATACCCAGCATAAACCCTCCGGAGAACAATGCATGTATACAGGGTATGGAACCTGCAATGCCGGCAAGGTTAAGAGCAAAATTCATCGCCAGCATTCCGAATATGCCTGATATAACTATCCTGTAGTCGGCTACCCTCCTGTATATCAGGAATACCCCCCCGAGCAGGAGGAGAAGGGCGCTGGTCTCACCGAGACAGCCGGAAATATTACCGGTAAAAACCCTGAGAAGGGAGACGGATTCGCCCTTTTCAAGCATTGCAAGTGGAGTAGCCTGGGTCAGTGCATCACTGCTGTACCGGATAAATCCCCCAAAACCATGGCTGAAGGGCTCAACCCACCTGTTGGTCAGGAAATTGCCGAAGGATACATATATAAAAGCCCTGCCGACCAGGGCAGGGTTAAATGCATTCTTCCCGAACCCCCCGAAGACCATCTTGCCGAAAACAACCCCTGCCGCTATGCCGACTGCGGCCATCCAGAAGGGTATGGTAGGGGGCAGGGTCATGACATATAAGAGGCATGTAACAAATACGGAGGAATGGACAGGCTCTCTGTATTGCCGGGCAAACATGTACTCGCTGATATAGCCTGCTGTTACCACCACAGCAAGAAGTGCAAGGCCCCTCAGGCCGAAAAAGTATATGCCTGAGATAAATGCAGGGACAAGGGAATAAAGGACAAGCTTCATAGGCCTGACCCATTTTATATTAAACAGTCTCAGGTAAAGCTCGCTCATAACAATAATTATAGATTCAAAGCCTTAAGGGTCAAGAATATAATGCCGGCTATTTTATTTGCCTTTTTCAGCATAATTGTTAATATCCTTGAATATGGAAGAGAGACCGGTCGCAACATTCGGGATTCTTATGTACAATGAACAGGAATCCATAATGGACATGTATCAGGACCTTAAAAAAGCCCTGAAAAATTTCCCTTTCTCCTATGAAATCCTTTATATAGATAACGGCTCCGCCGACAGCTCTTCCGATACGGTAAAGAGTCTTATGAAGACTGATGAAAGCGTATCCCTTTTCCGGATAGAGAAAAACCAGGGTTACGGGAACGGCATAATAGAGGGCCTGAAGCAGGCCAGGGGCAGTTATATAGGGTACATATGGGGGGATAACCAGGTTAAGGCCGATGATATAATCAGGGTTTATAAAACAGCAGTGGCAAACCCCGGGTCTCTCGCCAAGATCTGCAGGATAAAGAGAGAGGACGGTGGAATGAGGGTTTTCGGCTCATATATTTACAATAAACTCTACTCTTTTCTTTTCCGGCTGGAGACAAGGGATGCCAACGGCTGTCCGAAGGTGTTTGAAAAGAAGCTGTTTGACAGGATGAATCTGAGGAAAAAAGACTGGCTAATTGACCCGGAAATACTTTATAAGGCAAAGAAACAGAAAATCAGCATTATTGAAATGCCCATAGTGTTCTACAAGAGGGAGAAGGGTAAGTCCTACGTTAATTTAGGCACCTTTGCATCCTTCTTTTTGAAGCTTTTAATATCATATATAAAAAGGGATTTTGACCATTGAGCAAAGAATTCAAAAGCATAGAAGAAATATTTACGAAAAAAGCCCTGGATGTGATGGTCAGAAACATTCAGGACTGCGGGGAAAAAGAGGTTCTTTTTTTAGGCAATATTGATCCCGGCGGTATGGTTGACATAGTCATACCCTATGCCTGGGGTAATAAATACAGCGTTCCGGCCTTAAAGAAGACCCTTCCGGATTTTGATATTGTCGTCCATAACCACCCATCGGGGAACCTGGAACCTTCGGAAGCCGACATAGCCATTGCCTCAGACCTTTCAGGCAGCTACGGTACAGGATTCTACATCATTAACAATAATGCAACTGAGGTCTACACGGTTGTCAAGTTTCTGAAAAAGACGAGTATCAGCAGTATAGAACCCTCATCCATCATACCCTATTTCGAGAAGGACGGGTATTTAAGAGATCTCATTGACAATTTTGAATACCGGATCGAACAGAAACAGATGGTCATGGATATAATCAGGGCCTTTAATGACAGCAAGTTCGCATTAATAGAGGCTGGAACGGGTATAGGCAAGAGTTTTGCCTATCTGGTGCCCTCCATAATCTGGGCAAAGACCAACAAGGAGAGGGTGGTTATATCCACAAAGACTATCAATCTTCAGCAGCAGCTCATTCAGAGCGACCTCCCCAAGCTTATGAAAGACCCGAGGCTGAAAGCTGAATACGCCCTGGCCCTGGGAAGGGGTAACTTTGTATGTCTAAGGAAGCTTACCTATATCACCCAGGAAGATAATATCATGTTTGATGCGGACTTTGATCTGAAATCCATGGAAAGCCTGTTAAGCTGGGCAAAAAAGACAAAGACCGGGCTAAAAAGCGATTATATGTCCCAGCTTGATAACAATATCTGGAACCTTGTCTCCTCCGATTATGAAAAATGCCACAAGATAAAATGCCCCTTTTACGAGGCATGCTTTTATTTTGAGCATAAAAGGAGGCTTTCTTCATGCGACCTGATAATCGTTAATCACTATCTCCTGGCTTATGACATATTCTTGAAGAACAGCTTAATATCCTTTGACGAAAATGCCCTGCTTCCTCCTTTCAAGCACATAATAATGGATGAAGCCCACCATATCGAGGATATAATGAGCAAATGCTTCACCCTGGAGGCATCCAATACACAGATCTACCACCTTTTACGGGAACTTCACAACCCTGTGAAGAACAGGGGAATACTTCTCAAGATGATGGTAAGGCACAACCATCTGGATGTTCTTCGGCTTGAAAGTGAAATTCAGGACAGGCTCAGGGAAATAAGAGATAAGGTAATGGAAATTACAGGTTATATCCATGATACCTATATGAAGATAGAGATAGAATATGAAAGCCTGCTGAAAAATACCTCCTGTTTTTTTAAGGACAGCTATATGAGGAATGGAGAGATAAGGCACAGGATCGAGAATGAAGAATCGGATTATTACATGATTATTAAGGACAGCCTTCAGAATATATTTAATATACTAAGCAGTCTCTACCTTGACCTGAAGACTGTATTCAAGGGATATGCCTGTTTACCCCAGCAGATACTGGACATAATGGACATGGATTTCATCATACTGAAAAGCATTTACAGAAAAATGACCTATCTGATCTCAGTTTTTGAATCCTTTTTCAGCATCGAGGATGACCGGGTTTACTGGATTGAATTTTCCCAGAAGTATAAAACCCCCGTCTACAGGATACTTAATGCACCGGTACTGGTGGGTGATTTTATGAATGATGCCCTTTACAGCAAACTAAGCAGTTTTGTTGCATCCTCAGCGACCCTTAATGTTGAGGATGAATTCAGATTCTTCGAGGAGAGGACCGGCCTGATTAATCTTCCTGAAGACCAGAAGATAAAAAGCGTGTATAAAAGCTCCTTCCTGACCAGCAAGCAGGCCCTTCTGCTTATACCCCAGGGGCTTAGCTCCCCTTCGGAGGAGATATTCTACCGGGAAGAGGTAATTACAGCCATACACCGCTATATGAGTTACCTTGACGGTGGCGTGCTGATATTGTTCACATCAAGGCTTTTTCTGGAAGAAGCCTACGACAGGCTCAAGGACGTTATCCCCGCCACAGGCAAGATACCCATGAAGCAGGGTGACATGCCCAGGGACCGCCAGCTCATGGAGTTCAAATCCAGGGGTAACGGAGTCCTTTTTGCCCTGGATTCTTTCTGGGAGGGGATTGATGTACCCGGAAAAGCTCTTCAAAGTGTAATAATAACCCGCCTGCCGTTTAAGTCCCCATCCGACCCCATTGAGCAGGCTAGATACCAGTATATTGAAAAACAGGGAAGAAACCCTTTTTATGAATATGCCCTCCCGAAGGCCATTCTTCTGCTCAAACAGGGCTTCGGACGTCTAATAAGGAACAAAACTGACAGGGGAGTTGTCTTTATACTGGACAACAGGATAGTGCAGAAAAGGTACGGCAGGCGATTCCTCAAAGCCCTGCCCGAGTGCCCTGTCATACACGGGAGTTTCAGCGCGATTACCGACAGCCTCAATGAGCATTTCAGAAAAAAATAAAAATAAGGAGTTCAAAAATGGAGATCACCAGGCACATTCCGGAGATTAATGAAATCAAGGATGAAGAGCTTAAAGCCAGGGTTGCAAGGGTATTTGAAAAAGCCATGGATCTTGGTAAATGGTCTTATGATGATCTTTACAGGATGCCTTTCACCCTTTTGATTGAAGGATGCCCCATGAATATGATCGAACATATAAGGGGCGTTACCAATGTATGCATACAAAGCTACGGGGTTTTCGAAAAGATTTACGGGGAAAGGAATCCACTGAACAGGGATATACTCATTGCTTCAGCACTGCTTCACGATATCGGCAAGCTGGTGGAATACGAGGTTGATAATAATGGAAAATTCTATTCAAGCCATCTCGGCAAGCTTCTAAGGCATCCCTTTTCCGGAGTAGGCTTATGTTATGAATTCGGCCTTGACCCGAAGATACTGAATGCCATTGCTTATCACAGCAAGGAGGGCAATGTGAATAAACGCTGTCCTGAGGGAGTAGTGGTATTCCATGCTGATTTTATGAATTTTGAACCATTCCATAATTAATAAGGAGTTGTGATATGGGAAAGACTTTTTCTGAAAAGATTTTAGCGCTTAAAAGCTCGAAAGATTCAGTAACGGCAGGTGAAATTGTCGTCGCAAGACCCGATTATGTCATGTCCCACGACAATGCTGCTGCTATTTCAAAGACCTTCGGCAAAATAGGCACTGATAAGGTTGTAATACCCTCAAAAATCGTAATTATACTGGATCATGTCATACCTGCATCTGATGCAAAGAATGCCGAGAACCACAAAACTATCAGGGCTTTTGTAAAAAAACACGGGATAAATAACTTCTATGACATTAACCATGGTATCTGCCATCAGGTTCTGCCGGAGAAGGGTTTTGCCCTGCCGGGAAAGCTCATTCTCGGAAGTGACAGCCATACCAACACATATGGAGCTTTTGGGGCATTTGCCGCAGGCATAGGCAGAACTGAGGTTGCTGCCCTGTGGGCTACGGGTAAAATCTGGCTCAGGGTACCTGAAACAATTAAAATCGTCCTTAAAGGCAGGTTCCGCAAGGGTGTCGGGGCAAAGGACCTGGCCCTCAGGATAATAGGCGAAATCGGAGCTGACGGCGCACTTTACTCGGCTGTTGAATTCACAGGTCCTCTGGCAGAATCTTTTTCGGTTTCGGACAGGATGGTGCTCTGTAACCTTTCGGCAGAAATGGGCGCCAAGAATGGTTATTTCGCGCCCAGTGAAGAGGTTCTCAGATATGTTGAGAACATCAAAAAAGACAGCTTTGAAATAATTAAAAGCGACGAGGATGCAGAATACCAGAAAGAGCTCGTCTTTGATGTAAGCAGTTTGAGACCCCAGGTAGCAAAACCCCATACGGTGGATAATGTCGTATCCATTGATGAACTGGAGCATACGGGAATTGACCAGGTCCTGCTGGGTACCTGCACCAACGGCCGCATCGAGGACCTGGAAAAGGCAGCGGAGATACTAAAGGGTAAAACAATAGCCAGTGGTGTAAGGATGCTTGTTTTCCCGGCTTCCTGGAATATATACAGGCAGGCTTTGAAAAACGGAACGCTAAGCATACTGGCTGATGCCGGAGCTGTTATAATGAATCCCGGGTGCGGACCCTGCCTGGGAGCCCACGAGGGCGCACTGGCAGATGATGAAGTATGCCTCAGCACCGCAAACAGGAATTTTAAGGGCAGGATGGGCAACCCGAAGGCTCATGTCTATCTTGCAAGCCCCGAAACTGCTGCAGCATCAGCATTGGCTGGCTATATCACCAGCGCTTACTAAAAGGAGGTAATAAAATGGGAATTATAAGAGGAAGAGTTTTCAAATACGGTGATAATGTAAATACCGATGTAATATTCCCCGGCAAATACACCTATACGGTTACAGAGCCTGAGGAGATAGCAAAGCACGCTCTGGAAGACCTGGACCCCGATTTCATAAAGAAGGTAAAACCCAATGATATAATTGTTGCCGGCAATAACTTCGGGTGCGGCTCATCCCGCGAGCAGGCGGCCTTCTGCCTGAAATATGCCAGGGTCGGAGCTGTAATTGCCAAATCCTTCGCCAGGATATATTTCCGCAACTGCATAAATGCGGGTCTTCCTATCCTCATGAGCAGTGAAATAGTGGATAATATAGAAAACGATGAAGAGATAGAGATTGACTTTGAAAAGGGCATTGTAAAGACAAAACAGGGCATATTTAATTTCCCTCCCCTTCCTCCGGAGGTGCTTCAGATACTCAATGCCGGAGGTCTGATTGAATACATAAAGCAGGACAGGGCAGAATAACAGGGCCGGGGGCAGGGGGTTCCTGTCCCCGGTATATTCCTGCTAAGACTTAGACCCCGTCCAGGGGAAAGACATAAAAGCAAATTCCCTCATAGTTCCATTGAGGAAGCTGCATTACCGTATCCCTCTCGATCTCGCTTATGGTATAAAGATGGCCTCCCCTTGCTGTGTTGAAAAAGCGGTATACAGGGATTGCAGATTCCGCTGTATTCTGGTGGACATAGAACTTTATACCTTCATAGTTATACTGGGGAAGTTCCATAACGGCATCCCTCTCATCTTCGTTTATTGTATAGAAGTGAATGCCGGTATTGGTATTGAAAAACCTGTAGGCTGGCACAGTGTTTTCAGCATAATTTTCATAGACTTCAAATTTGGAACCTTCATAATTCCACTGGGGAAGATTTTCCATAATATAGTCCCTTTCTATCTCGCTTACGGTATAGAGATGACCGCCGCGTAGGGTATTGAAAAAGCGGTATACCGGAACCCTGGTATAATCAGGAATATTATTATATAATCCTCCCATATAGGTCCCAGTAAATAGCCTCGTGCCGATGATTCCAAAAGACCGTATATTTGTATTCAGCATTCCATCGCTATGCCTTGTCCAGCCGGTTTCATCCGCTGATAAAACATATACCCCGCCGGGTTCGGTCTGACTGCTGGCAGTTCCTGCAAAGAAATTTCCCTGATAATTAATAAAATTATATACCGTCGTGCTTGTAAGGCCTTCATTTACTGCCTGCCAGCTGTCACCCGCATCTGCACTTATAAATGCCCCTCCAAGGGTTCCGGCAAACAGCTTGCTGCCTTTTACACACAGAATATTTGCATAGGTGTTCTGCATCCCTGCTGAGGCCTGACTCCAGCTTGAACCCATATTATCGGAGCGGAATGCCCCGCTTCCCCATGAGGAGGCAAACAGATAACCGCCATGATATACAACTGAGCTAATCAATGGAGTCCCGGGAACCATTGAATTGCTCCAGGTCTCACCGAAATCATCAGAATAAATAACCCCCCCTCCCCAGGTACCTCCTAAAATTCTCAGGCCATTACCGGTATCCACAGATGACAGCCACCATATCAAGGGGACATTAATGCCTGAGCTGGAAGGCGTCCATGTCTGTCCTAAATCATCGGATACAAATACTCCCTCACCCATGGTCCCGGCTAGAAGTATTATATCGTCCATATCATTGCTGACAGCCAGCAGAGAGTATACCCAGTGGTTGACCAGTCCGATATTTGTCCAGTTCAGGCCATTGTCATTGCTATGGTATATACCCGCTCCCCCGGTGCTTATAAAATAATCATCGCCTTCCCGGGCAAAAAACCTTATATCGCCTGCATTCATACCGTTGGCAGACCATTCCCACAGGGTCCCATTGTTATCTGTCACATAGACTCCTGCACCGAAGGTCCCGGCATACAGGCTTTCTTCAGATACTTTAAGGCAGTAAACATAGAGATTTTCCAGACCATTGCCGGCAGGGGCCCAGGAATTGCCGCCATTCGCAGAAGCGAAAACTCCTCCGCCATAGGTTCCTGCAAAAATATGGGTATCAGTCGCCGAAAGTGCCTGAACATCCATATTTGTCAGTCCGATGTTTTTCTCAACCCATGCATCCTCTTCCTCATCCAGGAAATAAACCCCTCCTCCCCCGGTGCCAGCAATCAGTGTATTATTCACCGCAAAAAGGCTGTTCACGACCAGATTGCCAAGGCCGTCATTAAAAGCCTCCCAGCTCACGCCGTTGTTGAGGGACAGAAAAACGCCATTTCCCGGTGTACCGGCATAGATGCCTGAACCATGAAATGCTACAGCATGAACTTCATTACCTTCAAGGCCATTACTTGCCGGTGTCCAGACTGAACCTTCATTGTCTGAAATAAATATTCCGTTCCCGGTGCCTGCAAAGACAGTACTCCCGCTGGCTGACAGGCAGTAAATCTGAATTTCAGCAAGACCTGTACCTGAAAGAACCCAGGTCTCTCCGCCGTCTGAAGACCGGTATACGCCTCCGCCACTGCCTCCGTAAGTGGTTGTTGTTCCGGCAAGGATATAGTTATCCGAAACTGCCAGGGATATTACATATGGGTTGCTGAGCCCAGTAGTCAAAGGGCTCCAGGTTTCTCCGCTGTTCTCAGACTTAAAAACCCCTGCTCCCCTTGTCGCCGCATATAGAATGCCCGATTTTGATTCCATATCCTTTACAACGCCTCCCCATACACCATCAGCGCTCTGCCACTGGGAACCGGAAAAGGATGCTGTGGAAATCAGCAGAATAAAAACAACAGATAAAAATTGCATCCTTATTTTGTAAAATCCTCTTTCCTTGAAAATACTCATATAATCCTCCTTTTTTATTCAGTTTATGATTCTAAAAACCATTTATCATGCAAATAATGAAATATTTATCAATGAGGAAGTTTTATTTTACTATAATAATATTTACTATAATAATAACCATATTTATAGATATATTATTTTTATAAATTTAATCAATAAAATATTAATGCTTTTATTCAGGCATAAGAAAGTGGTGCAGAACAGCCTTATGGATCTTGAACTGATTTTATCCTGATTTATTAAATTCTGGATTATTGTGCTGAAATGATTAATAATGGTCCTGGTAATATTAAAGGAGGTATACAGCTTTATGGAAGAGTTGAATTCTTTTCTCCCTCTGCTTGGTTTTTTCGCAGGGTTCCAGGTAAATACGCCGCCTCAGCCCTCCGTTCATATTACTCATGCAACGAACTGGCTTACAAAGGCAGAGCGGCTCTATGGAATGAACAGCCCTAAGCTGGTGCCCTTTTTATATGAACTGAGCCAGAGGCTTATAGACTATGGCCCCAACAACTACAAAGGCGCTCTTCCTTTGCTGGAGCGCGCATATGAAATACAGTCCGGGAAGACCAACAAAGATGAACCCGGGTCAGCAGAGGCCATGGCAAAGCTTGGGGAATGTGTTTTGTTCGCCGGAGAAACCGGACGGGCTGAAGACCTGCTGAAACTGTCTGTTTCAATGATGGAGGAGATTCCCGGAGTGCAAGACCATTTCAAAGGCCTGGGCTATGCAGCAATGGCTTTCCTGGAGACAGCAAAGGCCAATCCCGGTACAAACCCTGTAATGCTTAAATTACAGCTTTCAGCCAATCCAGCGCCCCTGAATTCTTTGCCCCCTGGTGCTCAAGACAGTGCTGCCAAAGCCCTGGATATTTATAATGCAGTTCAGTCAAGAAAGTATGCTGATAGCACCTTCCAGACCGTTAACAGCTTTAATTACGAGGCAATGGCAAGGGCTTTCAACCTGGAAGAAACCATGAAGGGGTCTTTCAGCGATGCAGTGAAAGGCCTTAAGAACTCTCCCGCAGGCAGTGCAGGAAGGGAGGGCTGTTTTATTGCAACACAGGTGTATGGCTCCTATGACTGCTTTGAAGTAAAGACTCTCCGGAAATTCAGGGATGAAAAGCTTAAAAAGAGTTTTGCAGGAAAAGTTTTTATTGACATTTATTATAAAACAGGGCCCTATATCGCTATTCTAATTTCAAGGAGTCCGATAATCAGCAATTTATTCCGTTCTGTCCTTGACAGATTTATCAGACGCCGGCCAGAAAAATAGCTTTTACCCTGATTGCCTTGGTACTTTTATTTCGCCCTTCACCAACAGATTCTTGACTAAGTTTAATAATTTGATAATAAATAGGTTTGAGCATTAATTAAAATACAAATAAAGGATAGCTGTCATGAGCGGAAACGAAAGGCCTGAATTCCCAAAGAAGGCCGTTATAACCGGAGGGATGCCCTATGGCAATAAAGAGCTGCACTTTGGTCATGTCGGCGGCATGTATGTCCATGCGGATTTTTTTGCACGCTTTTTGAGGGACAGGATCGGAAGGGACAATGTAATATTCGTGTCAGGAACAGACTGCTACGGTTCACCCATTCTTGAAGACTGGAGGCTCCAGGTTGAAAACGGTTTGTTTTCTGGGACTATACAGGAATTTGTAGAAATAAATCATATTAAGCAGTCCGATGTCCTGAACAAATACCAGATATCCCTTAATCTTTTCGGGGCATCGGGTATAGGACGGCCAGGGGAAATACACGCCGGACTTTGTTCAGAGTTCTTCATCAGGCTTAAAGAGAAAGGCTGGCTGATCAAGAAAGAAATGCCCCAGTTCTATGATCCTGAAAAGGAATGCTTCCTTAACGGCAGGCAGGTTATCGGGCAGTGCCCTATTGATGGATGCCGGTCAGAAAGGGGTTATGCAGACGAATGTTCCCTGGGTCACCAGTATGACCCATCGGAGCTCATAAATCCAAAAAGCACGCTCTCCGGGAAAACGCCCATAATGAAAAACTCTGTCAACTACTACCTTGACCTGTTCAGGTTCCGCGATGAGCTTGAGAAATTCATCCAGAGGGAAAACGACAAACCCGGGGCAAGAGTTTTTTACATATCAGCCCTGAGAGAATTTTTTGAACCCCCTGCAATCCATGTAAAAAAGAACTACCTGGAGGACCTTGAAAAGATAAGGGAAAAACTCCCCTGCCACAGTTTCCAGGAGGGCACAAAAAAATCCTTCAAGCTTGTTTTTGACAGGCTGGAAGACCGGGAAAAGGCCTGCTCAATACTTACTGAAAACAGGATATTCTTCAGGAACAGCAAAACCCTGGTGCCCTTCAGGCTTACAGGGAACATAGAGTGGGGCGTTCCGGTCCCCGGCGAGGAAAACCTTACCTTCTGGGTCTGGCCGGAATCCATCTGGGCTCCCATTTCTTTCACAGCCGCATATCTTGAAAGCATGGGAATAAACGGCAAAGAGTGGGAAAAATGGTGGAAGGCCAGGGATGTTAAGATATACCAGTTCATCGGGGAAGATAATATATATTTTTACGGCATAGCAGGCATGGCCATGTTCATGGGCGATCACAGCAATTCACCCTCCTTTGATCCAGAGGATAATGAGCTTCAGATTCCCCGGCTCATTGCAAACAACCACATACTGTTTCTCGATAAAAAGGCCAGCAGTTCAGGAAAGATAAAGCCTCCCATGGCCGGAGACCTGCTCAGCTATTATACCTCGGACCAGCTGAGGGCTCATTTCCTTTCCCTGGGGCTCGGAATAAGAAGCATTGGCTTCAGGCCCAAGCCCTTCAATCCTTCAGCACAGGAAAATGACGGTGATCCGGTCCTGAAAGAGGGCAATCTTCTCAGCAATGTCCTTAACAAGGCTGTAAGATCATGCTTTTATTCAATACAGAAGTATTTTGGCAATAAAATCCCTGTGGGTAAAATCAGCCCCGGGATAAAACAAGAATCCGACCAGGCCATACTGGACTTCGAGCAGGCTGTATACCGGCATGAATTCCACCAGGCTGTGGCAGTATTGGACGGCTATATCAGGAATATAACAAGGTTCTGGGCCCATAATACCAGAGATATTGACAGGGCCCTGGAGGACAGCACCCTGCGGCAGACAGTCATAGATACCTTCCACATGGTCAGGGTATCGGCAGTCCTGGTTCATCCCATTGCTCCCTCAGGCTCGGAGATGATAAGGGAATACCTAAATTTCGGGGATGATTTCTTCAGCTGGGACCATATATTTCAGGATTTATACTTCTTCATGCCCGACCCGGAAAACCATGAAGTAAAATTCCTGGAACCCAGGGTTGATTTTTTTGAAAAACACCCGAGTCAGCTGAAATAACCTTGAACAACTGAATCATGGAAAATTTAAGTTCAAGTATTGCATGGATTTTATTCTTCACGGCTTTTTCCTTTTTATTCTGAGCTTTTATGGTATCCTGGTAAAGGCTTTCTGCATGACCTTAAATATTTAAAGCCGGAGGAATAACATTGAGAAAGACTGTTATTATATTTGCTGTCCTATTTTTATCTGCCATAGCAATATATAAATTCCTTTTTTATGAAAATAAGCCGAACATGAATATCATATACATTGTATCCGACTGCCTGAGGGCTGACCGCCTCGGCCAAAACACCTACCAAAGAGATATTACTCCCTTCCTTGATAAAATCGCCCTCAAAGGAACCAGTATTAAAAACACCTATGCCCACAGTTCATGGACTCTTCCCTCAATGGTCTCACACCTGACAGGAATAAACCCGACAGCTGCATACAAGCTGTCTTATGGGGTTTCTTCCGATCTGAATTTTATTTCTGAGATACTGTCCGATAAAGGCTATAACACCTATATGATATCCGCAAGCCCTTTGCTGACCAGAAAGTGGAATTTTATCCAGGGCTTTGATGTTTATGAGTACATAGACAGCCGTGACGGCAGGGATGTCAACGCTATGATAAGCGAACTGCTTAGCAAGGGTATTGAAGAGCCGTTTTTCCTTTATATCCATTATATGGATCCCCACACACCCTATTACCCTCCCGAAGAATTCCTTGAAAAAATTAATCCTTCAGCCCAAGACATCAGCATCAGGTTTGACAACCTTAAAAACCACGGTCTTTCCCAGGATGAACTCCAGGCCGGCATAGACAGTTATGACGGTGAGGTTCTATATCAGGACCACCTCATATCCCAGATATATAACCTGATTAACAGGAATACTGATAATAAAAATTTATATGTAATTACTGCCGACCACGGCGATGAGTTTTCAGAGCACGGCGGTACCGGACATGGAGTCACCCTCTACAATGAGGTAATAAAAGTACCCCTGGTAATTCACAGCCCGGGAATTGTACCGGAAGGCCTTGAGATTGAACGCCCGGCCCAGGTTATTGACATTGTGCCTACAATACTGGATATTTGCAGCATAGGCTACGATGAGCATAAATATGAGGGCTCTTCTATTTTTTCAGATAGCAGGGGCAGTTTTGAGTCCTTCGCTGTTCTGTGGAAAACCGCCGATCCCTGCGCGAGCATAATCAGCGAAGACTGGAAGTACATACACATCTTTGAAGGCGAAGACCATGAGCTTTACAATCTGAAGGATGACCCCGGGGAACAGGACAATCTGATTGAAGTTTTCCCCGGTATTGCAGAAAATCTAAAAGGCCGTCTGCTGGACTACAACGAAGAGAATGCAGGAATTTATGATTACCCGGATCCTTTGGGGGCACATAAAAAAGGCAGTGATGAAACCAGGCTGGAGGAAAGGATAAAAGCCCTGGGATATATACTGTAAATCCTTATGCTCCAGGGAACAAAAATCTATTAATGCCTAATCTGCAATACCTGGTGAAGATATATATGATGGCTTTGCAACAGAAAGGGCAGAAATCTCTGAGTCCCTGACTGTTATTACCTATACGTTTTTCCCCGGTATTTTCTGGCCCGGCCTATAGCTTATGACACCGGTGATGCCCTTAAAATACCAAAATCTGTCATTTGACTGTTTCCCATGCCCTTATACCGCCTTTAAGACGTACAGGCTTCATATCATATACCTGTCTGAGCATTTCAAGGTAGGGATATTTGCCATCGTAGGCATACCATCCGTCATTGGTGTAATTATAGTGTATATATTCCCAGACTGCAGTCCGGTCAATCACCCAGCCTTCCGGTATCCTGAAGAGAAAAACCGGCCCCAGTGAGCTGTCCTCAGGGAAATACACTATTGCCAGGTCAGAAACAATAAAGGTTCTGGTTTTTGTATCAAATTTGTCTGCGGTATCTTTGTACCTTTCTGACCTTTTAATCTCAGAACCCCTTTCCCTCCATCTTTTGTCAAAAATAGGCAGGTCATAGCAGTAGAGGCCCTGCTTCATAAGGTCAAGCTCAAGCCTTACTGACTTCTCAGGGGAAGGCTGGGGGACAAATATCCCCTGCATCTCCTCTATACTGCAGATGCTGTTTCCCTTGCTGTCCAGACACCCGGAGGCAAGAAGAATCAAAGCCATTATCAGTATATATTTATTTATCATCCATCTTTTAGGCAGGCTGAATGAAGCCTACCACTCAACCTCATCATTATTTCTGACAATGCCTTCAGGAAACGGGTTATCCTTGCCAAAACAGTATAGAGTGTCCATTTCTTCAATGATAACAGTGTTTTCATTTAAGGTGCCTTCAGCATTCAGAGCTTTTTTAATATCCAGGCCCAGATGCTCTGCAAGAAATGGATAAACGGCAGTTCTGCTGCTGAGTCCATAGCCGTGAATATCCTCATAAAGGTGAACATTTTTAATATTGTCTTCTTTATTGTACAGGCTGTAGATATACTTTATATGAGGGCATTCTACAGCTGGGGTATTTTTTGTCCAGTCCCCAGAGACTGATACCAGGAGCATAGGTCTCGGGGCTGCACATGCGGCTATTTCTACATTATTCGTCTGGAAATGTTCTGATTTATGAACCGGCATACCGCTTTCACATATACAGCCTCCAAAAAAATATGCTGAAACCATATCCACAGGTACTGAAACTGATACACGTTCATCCACTGCGGCAAGAAAGATTGCCTGGGTCGCTCCGCCTGAGGCACCGGTAATACCGATTCTTTCAGGGTCAGCACCCATGTACAGGAGAAAGTCCAGACAGCGTATGCTGTTCCATAGCTGAAGTTTCAGCGTATCCGGATGCTCATGGCGCCATCCCAGCTCCTTCATCTGGCCGTACCCAACCATATCATAGGATAACACCATAGCTCCCATCCTTGCAATAACTGCACAGCGCTTTTGGACATCCGGATGATAGCGTCCATACTCCCCGGGTTTTGTCCAGTGCCCGTGGGGGCTTAAAACCCCTGCCATCCGGCCTTCATGATCAATGGGAACATAGAGGCTTCCTGTTACATAAACCCCAGGCAGGCTCTGAAAAGCCACATTCTGAACATAATAACCGTAATAATTCATCCTATCGCTGAATACAGGCTTAAAAGGGCATTTATCAGGAAATATTTCAAGGCCGGCCCCCTTAAGGATATGGTTCCGTATATCCTCCGATCGCCTTTCCCATTCACTGGAAGTGGTATAGGCTGTTTTCATACAGGAAAGGAATTCCCTGCCCTGGTCCTCGGTGAAGTAAAAGCCTGAACAGAGATCAGGATTGTCCGTTTCTAACGGGTTTCTGGCGGTTTTAATGCAGCATGCAAACATCAGGACCGCCGAAAGGCATATAAAAAGGAGAGTTATATCTTTCCCCAAGCCTTCCTCCATGGCTCAAAATCGGAAAAATGACGGGAGTGAAGCAAAAAGAACCGTCCCTTCTGCTTCACTGCCTGAGCTTTTTCAGCTCCTCTATGAATACCGGGAGAAACTCGAACAAGTCATCTACGATGCCGTAGTCGCATATCTCAAAGATGGGCGCTTCGGGATCTTTGTTTACTGCAAGGATATACCTGGAAGGATTCATTCCGACCTGATGCTGGACAGCACCGCTTATCCCCAGGGCGATATAAAGGGTAGGAGCCACTATCTTTCCTGTCTGGCCTACCTGGTTTGAAAAGGATGCCCATCCCTGGTCTACTACCACCCTCGAAGCTCCAAGGCATGCCCTGCCATCAAAGAGGTCAATAAGCTCCCTGACCCTGGAGATATTCTCCCTCTCCTGGATGCCCCTTCCTACAGAAACCACTATATCTGCATCCTTGATATCAATACCCTTTGGCAGGCCTCCGTCATGATCATCCAGGCCTTCGAATATCCAGTCTATGGAAGGGTTGACAAGCTCATACCCGGTTATCTGTATTTCTGATACACCGTCCCGGGCAGGCTTTACAGGAAAAGTCTTCTGCCTGAAGGATGCTGCAAAGGGTTTTTCAGCATTGATACCGGCAATGACTTTGTCGCCGTAGAAGGGCTTTTTTAAAATTATTTCATCATCTATGCTGATACCCGTACAGTTTTCATAGAATTCACATCCCTTTTCAAAGGCTATGGAAGACAGTATACTATTGTTCCAGTCCGACGCTGTTCCGAAGTAGCTGTCATATTCCCGGTCCTTTACCAGTTCAGCCACTGTTGCCATGTGGTGTTCCGCCTGGCTGATATCCATCGGCACCTTCGGGATATAAAGACTGGCAACAGAATAGCCCTTAAGCATTTCTATCTGGTCATCATCCAGGATATCAGGGGAGTATGCAGTTACAGCCGTCTCCTTTCCGAAGGTATCCCTGATATGACTTAAAATCTCAAAAACAGACTTTTTAATCTTTTTATCCGCGGTATCAATCAATAAAAATATTTCTTTCATCTGATTTTTCCCCCTACATTACCTTGATTTCTTCAGATATGATCCGGGCTATCCTCCTGGCAATATCGGGTCTTTCACCCTTAATCACCTCGGATTTCCTGCTGACGGAAGGCACTGAAAGGCTGTTGACGCTGACAAGGGAGTTCATAAAGCTGTCATTGCCGACAGGTATTATATTCACCTGCTTTTTCTTTGCCTTCATGATATTCTTGAGCGACGGGTAGCGGGGTTCATTAAGACCCTTTTCACAGCATACAATAATAGGGGGCTTCCCCTTCCGAACTAACCTGCAGTTTTCAAATATTGATTTCATCTCGGCTGTACCGGTCTCCGGGTCATATTCAAAGGACACTGCCGACGGCATAACCCTGCAGTTAAGCTGTAAACCGAGGTAAAGGGGAAGAGAAGAGACATCATAATCAATGCTCTTCTTGCCTGTGAAGATAAATTCATAACCCTTATCCCCCATATTATCAGCAAATATCCTGGCAGAAGCTGTTTCTGATACATTATGCCAGCTGTTTGTTGAAAGCCTGAAGGCTTCATCAGCCCCTATACTAAGAGCCCATTTAAGCTGTTTGTCTGCTGTTTCAGGTCCGAGGCAGTAGACATCAACGGTTGAATCAGCTGTTTTTTCCTTCAGCCTCATGGCTTCTTCCACTGCATACTCGTCATAGGGGTTGACTATAAAATCTATGTCCCCCCGGTTTATATCCTTGTCCTGTATCCTCAGCCTGGCCTCTGTATCAGGCACACTCCTGATAATTGCCGCAATTTTCATAATATCCTCCTTATCTGCCTGAGTTTATATTTTTTTATAAATTCATCCATTTTTACCTTCAATGTATTTGTCTGGTATATTTCCCTGGCCTGAATACCGCAGTCCTCAGATTCCAGCGGGCTTTCATCAGCCTGCTTGCCCTTTTCCAGCTCATCAAGAAGCATTTTGAGAATTTCTGTCCTGCTGTAGGAGGGCCGGTGGAAGGGAATACTTTCCAGCTTAAGACTGCTTTTGTCAAAAAGGGTAAAACTGCCGCTGTTATGGAAAAAGGGAGGCAGTTTTACATAAGGGTCCGGGGTGCCGGGATTAAACTCATCCAGGAAGAACCTGGCCTGAAGGCTGTCGGCAAAATCTTTAAGCCTGCTGTCAAGATAGGGATTTTCCCCGTAAAAAATCCCTGCAGAAATATCCCTGTCCAGCGGACTGTAAAATCCTGCATCATACAGCCCCTTTAAGTTTATGCCGTCGTCAAAAAGGTGAAGCCTGGCTTCTTTTGTACCCTCAAGAGCCATGCGGAGCATGTCGAGGAGAATAACAGCATTGACACTGCAGTAATTGGCTGCCAGGGAAATCCTGCTGTGTTTTTCCAGGGCTTCTAGTATTTTCCCGGCATCCTGCTGTATCTTCCCGGAAACAGCCTTTGAGCCTGTATCCCTTATTGTCTGGTACCCGGGATGCAATGCAACTGACTCTTCAGCTCCAAGCTTCCTTAAAACGGTGTAGATCAGGATCTCCAGGTCTTTATCACTTTCTGCATCCACAGTGTCAAAACCAGAGTTCCATATCCTTTCTGCATCTCCGCAAAGGACGATAATGTCCTTCTGCTGTGCTTTCATCCCCCTGAGAATTACATCCATAACTGGATTGCCCTGATTCCTGTCGGGATTCAAAGCTATAACCAGGTCAGCCTCCTTTATGAGTTCAGGTTTCTGAGCATGGGCAAGGACCTCCTTTGGTAAATAGGCACTAAGTATACCCGGTGACCTTATCCCCAGAGCGCGTGCGAGTTTTCTTAGGAGAACTCCTTCCTCATTGGTGGTGTAAGGAGAAAGATACAGGCCTGTCTTTTTACCCTTGATGGCTTTAATTTTATAAGCCATTTCTTTTATCTGCTCTTTCTGAATATCCCTTATATCCTGCTGTGTATAATCTTCATGAAGCCTTGTAAGGCCGAACCTTCCCTTTAAGCACAGACTCCGGGGAGTGAGGGCATGATCTTCGGCCCGGATGCTTAAGGGGGTACCTGCCTTTGAAAGGTAGCTTATATTGCACAGGTTGGAGCATAATATGCAGTTGCTTTTATGGCTTTCAAAAACGAAGGGTCCGGGCATCCGGCTGGGATACTGCTCGCTGAGGGCTCCAACCGGGCAAATATCCAGACATTCTCCGCAGCTTATGCAGTCTGATTCAAGCAGAGGCCTGTCAAGTACCGGCTGTATCTCTGCATTGAAGCCTCTTTTTGTAAAGCTTATAGCCCACACGCCCCTCACTTCATCGCAGACTCTAACGCATTTACCGCATAGTATGCATTTATTAAGCTCATAGTTTATAAATGGATGAACTTCTTTTAGGGGCTGGTCACGGAATTCAGCCCTGTTTTTGAAATCGCTCAGGTTAATTTTATGCTCGCCGGCATACTTCTTAAGATCGCAGTCAAATACTGCCAGGCATCCGCAGCTAAGGCACCTGCCTGTTTCCTTAAAGATGTCTTCGGCCTTGAGTCCCAGCTCCACCTCCTGAAAAGAGCCTTCCCTGTCATTTAAGGGCAGTTCAGGCATAACAGCGCGTTTCCCTGCATTTTCAACCTCTGGTACATATTCTTTGTCAGAAAGGTTCTTTCGCAGGGAATAGAAATCTCCCCTGTTTTCAATGAAGGCTTTTCCTGAAAGAAAGAGGGATATGCCGTTTGCTGCCTTTCTGCCTTCCGCGATAGCATTTATGGCTATCCACGGGCCTGTAACTATGTCCCCTCCCGCAAAGATTCCCGGGAGACTGGTCTGCAGGTTGTGCTCGTCAGCTTCAAAGGTATTCCATTTTGTATAAGCAAGCTTTTCCTCCAGTGGCTCATCTTCTTTCTGCCTGGCCAGCTTCAGAAAGGCCAGGTCTGTCTGCTGGCCTATGGCTGAGATAACCATATCGCATGCCAAAAGGTGTTCGCTGTTTTCCACAGGCACAGGCCTTCTTCTGCCTGAGGCATCAGGTTCTCCAAGCTCCATTTTTATGCAGTTCAGACCCAGGAATATGCCCTTGCTGTCAATTTCAGCTGAAACAGGTGCGGAAAGAAAATGCATCTCTACACCCTCTTTTTCAGCCTCTGCTATTTCCATATCATTAGCCGGCATCTCTTTTCTTGTCCTCCTGTAAAGAAGGATAACCTTGTCAGCGCCGAGCCTTAAAGCAGTTCTGGAACAGTCTATGGCAGTATTTCCTCCTCCGATTATCACCACTTTTTTGCCCATGATTTCATAAACACCTTTTTCAAAATCCCGGAGAAATATTATCCCTTCCAGTATATCGGGATGCTCTTCGCCCTTTATCCTCATGGATGTGCTTTTCTGGCTCCCTATGCCAATAAATACCGCATCAAAATCCCTTTTTAGGCTTTTCAGGGTAAAATCCCTGCCCCATTCCCGGCCGGTATGTATTTTCACACCCATATCGGTAATAAAAGATATTTCCTTTGCCAGTACATCCCTGGGAAGCCTGTAGGCGGGTATACCCCATCTGAGCATGCCCCCGGGCTCCGGCAGTCTTTCAAAAATCTCGCATTCAAAACCCTGCAGGCTGAGGTAATAGCCAGCAGAAAGGCCGGCAGGCCCTGCGCCGATAATAGCCACCCTTTTTCCATTGGGCTTTTCAGGCTCTTTAATCTTTCTGTATCTGGATACCATGTCAATATCAGCGCAGTATCTTTTCAGGAAGTCTATTGCCAGGCCCTCATCCACATTATTCCTCCTGCAGGCAAGCTCACAGGGCCTGGTACAGACCCTTCCGCATACCAGGGGCAATGGGTTTGTCTCCTTGATCAGTTCAATCGCCTCCTCATATTTGCCCATGGAAGCAAGGGCGATATAGCCCTGGATATCAACCCCGGCAGGGCATTCCTGTGTGCAGGGGGCAATACAGTCCGCATAATGGTTTGACAATATCAGTTCAAGGGCTGTTTTCCTCGCTTCCATAACCTTCGGGGTATTAGTCCTTATAACCATGTTATCGGCCACCGGGGTTGCACAGGAGGGTTTAAGGGTACGGAAACCTTCGATTTCCACTACGCATAAAAAACAGCTGCCGTAGGGTTTCAGCCTTTCATCATGGCACAGGGTCGGGATATCATCAATATTATTTTCCCTGATAACCTCAAGAACTGTTTTACCTGGGAGGGATGTATATTCTTTCTGGTTTATATTGAGTTTTATTTTATTCATTGTCATATCCCCTTATTCTTTTATAATTGCAGAAAACCTGCAGCTATCAAGGCATTTACCGCACTTGATGCAACTGGACTGGTCAATCATGTGAAGTTTTTTTACCTCTCCGCTTATTGCGTCAACCGGGCATACCTTTGAGCACAGCGTGCATCCCACGCACCGGTCTGCAACTATTTTGAAAGTTATAAGGCTTTTGCAGGATTTAGCCGGGCATTTCTTATTATATATATGTTCCTCGTATTCCTCTCTGAAATATCTGAGGGTGGTGAGTACAGGGTTCGGCGCAGTCTGTCCCAGACCGCACAGGCTGTTTTCCTTTATCTGGGATGCCAGTTTCTCAAGGATTTCCAGATCCTGCTCTTCCCCACGGCCTTCGGTAATCCTCTGAAGTATCTCCTCCATCCTCTTGGTGCCTATTCTGCAGAAGGTGCATTTCCCGCAGCTCTCCTTCTGAGTAAAGCTCAGAAAATACTTGGCTACCTCCACCATGCATGTATCCTCATCCATAACGATGAGTCCGCCGGACCCCATAATAGCACCGGTAGCTGTTATTGACTCATAATCTATGGTAGTATCCCCCAGGCGTGCCGGAATACAGCCCCCGGACGGACCTCCCATCTGCACAGCCTTGAACTTCCGGTCTCCAGCAATGCCGTCGCAAATATCATATACAATTTCATTTATGGTAATACCCATGGGTACTTCAACCAGACCGCTTCTCTTTATCTTGCCGGCCATGGCAAATACCTTGGTTCCCCTGCTCTTTTCTGTTCCGTATTTAGCATACTCACGGGCGCCATTAAGGATTATCCAGGGTATGTTTGCGTAGGTCTCGACATTATTTATATTTGTGGGTTTTCCCCACAGGCCCTTTTCCGCCGGGAAGGGAGGCCTTATAACCGGCATTCCCCTTTTACCCTCAATAGATGCAATAAGGGCAGTCTCCTCACCGCAGACAAAAGCACCGGCGCCTTCCTTTATATGTATGTCAAAATTAAAATCTGTTCCAAGAATGCCCTGCCCCAGAAAACCCCTTTCTCTGGAGTCTTCCAGCGCTTTTCTCAGCCTCTGGACTGCCTTGGGGTATTCGGCCCTGACATAAATGTACCCTTCATCCGCCCCTATGGCATAGGCACATATCGTCATGCCCTCCAGTATGCTGTGGGGGTCCCCTTCCAGGGTGCTCCTGTCCATGAATGCTCCGGGATCACCTTCATCCGCATTGCAGATTACATATTTTTTGTCGCCCTGGTTTTTTCTGGCAAGGCTCCATTTAAGACCTGTGGGAAAACCCCCGCCTCCCCTGCCCCGCAGGCCGGATTCTTTTACCTCCGTTATAACCGATTCCCAGGACATATTCTTTAGAGCCTTTTCCAGGGCTTTATAACCATTATCCCCGATATAATCATCTATGGATTCCGGATTTATAGTTCCTGCCCTTCCCAAAACTATTTTTACCTGCTTTTTAAAGAAACTGTCGTGGGCAGTCTCGAAACTACCGGAACTGACAATATATTGTTCAACAGGTATGCTGTTTACCAGGTGGCTTTCTATTATATTGTCCAGTTTTTTCTCATCAAGATTTCCGTAAAGATAGTTCCCGTTCTGGTCAATAACCTCCACCAGGGGTTCATTGTAGCACATGCCTATGCATCCTGTAGGTATGAGCCGGACTTTGCCCTCCGTCACCAGGGGATGGAGGGAAAGCTTTTCATAAAGAACCTGTGCGCCTGCTGATACCCCGCAGCTTGATAAGCCTACTTTAACTTGCATTTCTGTCACCTGACCTTTCTTTGTCTTCATAATAGCTGTCAATAATCTTTTTCAGCTGTTTCGGGGTAAGCCGGCCATATGTCCTGTCATTTATCATTATTACCGGCGCAAGAGAACAGCATCCGAGACAGGCCACGGTAAGGAGGGTAAACATGCCGTCCTGGGTTGTTTCTCCGTCCTTTGCCTTCAGAAGACCTGACAATTCTTCATAGATCTGCTCCGAGCTGTTTATATGACAGGCGGTACCGTCACATACCCTTATAACATTTTTCCCGAGGGGAATAAGCCTGAACTGGCTGTAAAATGTTATAACACCATAGATATGGCTACGGGATACCCGGGTCCATTCTGATATCTCTTCAATTGCCTTTTCAGGAATATAGCTGAAGCTTTCCTGAACGTGCTGAAGAAGGGGTATGACGGACTTAGGGCTTTTTTCATAACCTGAGCTGGCGATGCACTCAGCTATGCTGTCTGTTTTAGCATGGTTCATTGCATAAAACCTCCGATTCAGGGTTAATAATCAATACAGGTTTTGCTATGGATTTTTATAGCATTTATTTGGGATCATTCAAAAATAAATCATTGAAATAAGGTCGAAAAGATTGTTTTTTATATTTGCTTTTGAACTTTTCATTGATTTATCCAGTTCAGATATCCTGATTACTATATCCTGAAGCCTTTCTGCATTGTGCTTCCGGGCCCATCGGAAGACCTGATAGGCACGGTAGGGGTGGGATGCAAGAATATTTACGCCTGCACTGCTGATCCATCTGCCCTCTTTTTTCATCTGCTCCGCAATACCTGGATAGGTATTGGCCTTAAAATAATTATAGCCCCTTTTTTCTATGTCTTTCAGATTATACCTGGAAATAATCTCATTTGAAAAAAGGGCATGGTGCAGGAAGGATGTCATCTGGGGAAGCAGTACAAATATGAAACTTTCCCTGTCTATTCCTTCAATAATAAGGCTCCCCCGGTAGATGTCCATTATAATACCGAAGGATGTATTAAAATCCGAATCGAATATCTGGTTTATTACATGAAATATATCTGCAGTGGATTCCTTTTTGACATTTTCTAATATGCATTCGTCATCAATAATACTGTCTTTTACCAGTGATTTAAGCTTGCCAAGCTCATTTTTGATTGCATCTATCTTGTTGGAGGTGAATTCGCAGAGCAGAGAAAGCGCATGGTCAGTGATCCTGATACCATTAGTCCTGGCATATTCAGAGATAAAACTCTTTACCGAAAGGTTGACCGGCTGATAACCGAACCCCTTTTTCCCCTTTACCAGGTCAAGCCTTACGGATATTTTCAGCATATTTTCCATTCTGCCTTTATCATCCCTTTCAGACGCGACAATAAATACCAGATTGTATTCATTGGTGCGGGCCAGGAGAAACTTTTCAACATCCACCGTGCTTTCCGAAATATCCATGTCAAGAAGGTCCTGGAGCCTTTGCCTTTTGGAAAAAACCACAATCTTATCAAGCCCCAGCTCTGAATACGTCTTTTTATCCATTCTGTTTACAGCTTCATCGATGAATTCCTGGATATCTGTATCCCCTGCAAGGTTATACAGGTATTTAACAGCTCCCCGGGGATTTTTATCCAGGGACAGGCTTTTTGATTCCCTCTTCTTTTCCGCAGTAAACAGGTTCTCGACAATAAAAGCCCTTTTTACCCTTACCAGAGGGTTTGATGATATTTCGAATAAAAGCTTTTTTGTCCCGGTCTGATTTATATCATATTCAAGAATCTGTTTTATATCAGGGTACATTGCCTCTATCTTGTTCTTCAAGAGATCAATGCTGTCAGTTTCGACAATATGTAGAAAGCTATTCTTCATCTTGCATTTTGTTTACTTCTTTTAGTTTCAGGTTTTCCTTGTTAAAAAACAGGAAACCCACAAGAATCATAGGCAGCATCTGAGAAATATGCAGGACTATGGCAAAGCTCCCAATGCTTGATATATTAGGGGAATATACCTTCAGGGCAAACTTCGCTGCTGCATGGTAGGGACCTATATAACCAGGGCTTGATGGCAGGGTGATGCCTATGGCAATCAGTATTACAGTCAGCATCGCTGCCCTTAAAGGCAGTTCCTTCAGGTCTTCAAAGCAGAAAAAGGCATAATAGACATTAAGTATTACAGGAAGCCACACCCAGACGGAAAGCCACATCAGCTTCAAAAGGAATCTGGGGCTTTTAATGCAGTGGGATGCTTCCAGAAAGCGCTTCAGGATATTCTCTGCCTTTTCTCTGCCGTTTTCGTTCAGAAAAAAGAGCATCTTTCTGAAAATCCTGCTGAAAAAGTCTTCCTTAATCAGAATTATGAAGAAAAGCACAAAGGGAATGGTCGCCGCTACAGAGCCCAGGAGGAGGGTATTTCTGAGCTGTGCAGACACTGAATCATTCTTTATTAGAGTAATTATGAAAAATGCAATAAAAATTACCAGCATGAAAAATAGATCCAGTATCCTTTCCAGAAAAACCAGGCCTATGGATATTGAGAAACTGGATCTGGTCTTCTGATTGATAGTCCTTGCCTTGAGAAACTCACCCAGTCTTGCGGGAAGGACGCCGTTTCCGAAATAGCCTATCATAATTGCTGAGAAGGAATCCCAGAACCGCAGGGAGACCTTCTTCTGCGCCATTACCCTGAAACGGTATGCCCTTATGAACAGTCCAAGCCACATTACCGCCTGGCTGGGGACCAGCCACCAGTAATTGGCTTCTTTAAGCGCATTTTTTATTTCTCCGAAGTCCATGTTGTGAAAGGTTATATACAGGAAAAAAGCGCTTATAACCAGTCCGAGAATTAGTTTTATATAATTTTTCATATTTCAAAAATCTTGCCCGGATTCATTATACCCCTGGGGTCAAAAATCCTTTTAATTTGTTTCATGATATCTATGACTCTGCAGTCCAGCTGATATTTTAAAAA
>CAYSKJ010000003.1:0-52814 GCA_964431655.1 uncultured bacterium
AACTGCCGTATTTTCCGGTTCTTGTCTTTATCAATCCGACCGGGATCCCCTGGTTTTCATCATTGGTGTAAAAGTAAGGCCCGTTTATAGCGAACATAGTATTTATATCCCATGATTTGTCTATGTAATGCCTTTTTCTTGCATAATTTATATCTACATAAAAATGTTCAGGGCTGATTTCAAGAATAAGCACCTCACCCCCCTTATACTGGATCAAAATATAACGGAGTCCTGTACCAGCGTAATCCCATTCATTTGCATAGATCATACCTGTCAAAAACAATAGAACTAATGAGACAATATTTCTCATGGAGGTATTTTATCAAAATATTATGAATAAAAAAGCATTTTCTAACCTGAAATGGAGGAAAAGCTATCTGGAAAAGTTGAAGCTATTCTCCTTGAATTGTATGAAGGTTAATTGCAGCCTAAAAATCTCCGTATCATGATTTTTTGAAATACTTAAGAAAATATTAAATAATCATTTACGGCATTTTATCAGCCTGCTGAGTGTAAAAAAAAGTTGAATCCAATAATATGTCCCTAACCTTCTATGTGTAAATATAATAAAAGATTACTATTTAAGGCCTTTTTGGAGCCTGTTTGAGACCTCCTGCCAGTTGATAACATTCCAGAAGGCTTCAATATAACTGCCCCTCTGGTTCTGGTATTTAAGGTAATAAGCATGTTCCCAGACATCAAGTCCCAGAATCGGAACGCCTTTTTTATCGCTTATGTCCATAACTGGATTATCCTGGTTTGCTGTTGAGGTTATGAACAATTTTCCATTGTTATCAACGCATAACCATGCCCATCCACTGCCGAACCTGCTCAGGGCTGCCTGACTGAATTTTTTCTTGAATTCCTCGAAGGAACCGAAATCTCTGTCAATACTCTCCTTTAGAAGGCCTGTGGGATTACCACCGCCATCAGGTGACATTACCGACCAGAATAATTCATGATTATAATGCCCCCCTGCATTGTTGCGTATAGCTTCAGAATAACCGCTGATACCGGATAGTATTTTCTCAATGCTTCTGCCTTCAAGCTCAGTTCCTTCCAGTGCCTTGGAAAGATTGTTGAAATATCCCCGGTGATGGCGGTCATAGTGTATTTCCATTGTTCTGGCGTCAATGTGGGGTTCAAGGGCATCAAATCCATAAGGCAATGGTCTGAACTCAAGGGCAGATTCTACTGCTCCCGTGCCGGCAAAAGAAACAAGGGAGCATAACAAAACAGCTATCACCCGTATTATTGCTTTCATCTTATAAAATCCCCTCCTTTAAGGTAAGATTGGCCCAGGGGAATATATCCCCTTCATGGTTATTATAATACCTATAATGAAATGATGACAGGAAAATCTTATAACATATCTGCTGTGAATTGTTATATTGTCTTAAAAAACCCAAAGAAGGAGACAGTATGAAAATTATTATAAATTTTAACTGAAGATCTTTTAATAAGCTGGGATAGAACGTATCTGGCAAAATTATAATAAAATCTTGTGAATGGTTTTAAATCTTGAAAACTAAGAAATTATCTGTAATATCTTTTTAATCAATTTTCTTTACGGAGAGCTGTATGCATAGAGTTAAAAATCACCCGATACTGAAAGAAACTTCAAAGGATAACTTTATAGATTTTTTCTTTAACGGCCAGGTTATGAGGGCAAGACCAGGCGAGATGATATCATCCGCCCTGTTTGCAAATGGAGTCCATACCTTCAGGAAACACAAAAAAGACAAGAGTCCCCAGGGAATTTTCTGCGCAAACGGCCAATGCGCCCAGTGCCTGGTGCTGGTTGACGGCCTTCCCCAGAAGGCCTGCATTACACCGGTAAAAGATGGAATGCGTGTGGAATCCCTTGAAGATGTCCCATGCATTCTTCCGGTTGATGAAAAAAAGGAGATAAAGACCTCTGATATAAGGGAGAAAGAAGTTGATGTCCTTATCATAGGAGGAGGTCCTGCAGGCCTTAGTGCAGCCATAGAGCTGGGCAAAAAAAACATAAAGGTTCTAGTGGTGGATGATAAGGAAAAGCTGGGAGGAAAGCTTGTACTTCAGACACACCAGTTTTTCGGCTCTATAAAGGATTGTTATGCCGGAACCAGGGGGATAGATATTGGAACAATCCTTACAGAAAAGATTAAGCAGTACAGTACCGTAGAGATATATCTTGAGTCCAATGCCATAGGTATCTATGAGGATAAAAAGGTAGGTGTAATTCGAAGAGATGAATATCTCCTGATAAAGCCCAAAGTTCTGCTGAACACAGCGGGAGCCAGGGAGAAGGCCATTGCCTTCCCGGGCTGTGCACTGCCTGGTGTTTACGGCGCCGGAGCCTTTCAGACTCTGGTCAACAGGGACCTGATTAAGACATCGGAGAGGATATTTGTGATAGGGGGCGGAAATGTGGGCCTTATTGCTGCCTATCACGCTATTCAGGCCGGCATGACCGTAGTTGGTCTGGTTGAGGCACTTCCGGAATGCAGCGGTTATTATGTCCACAGCTCAAAGCTGAAGAGGCTGGGAGTTCCGGTTTATACACAGCACACGGCAATCAGTGTTAACGGAAAAGATAAGGCTGAAAGCATAACCATAGCAGAAATTGATAAGAATTTCAAGCCTGTTGCAGGAACTGAGAAAACTTTCTTCTGTGATACGGTTCTTATCTCCGTGGGATTGACGCCCATAGACGAATTTACTGAAAATGGAAAGAGGCTGGGCATACCAACCTTTTCTTCAGGGGATGCCCATGAAATAGCTGAGGCATCAGCAGCCATGTTCGGCGGCAGGCTTTCAGGCCTTGAAATATTGAAATTTCTTGGTCATGATATACCTTCCATTGGAGAGCTCAGGGAAAAGCAAAAGATACTTTCCCTAAGGCCCCAGAAAAGGCATCAATATATGCCCAGATTTCATAAAGACCTTAAAGTATTTCCGGTTATTCACTGTATTGAGGAGATACCTTGCAATCCATGCATTTCCGTGTGTCCTATGAACAGCATTATGCTCAATGAAGTGCGCAAAGATATTCTTGATCTGCCTGTATTTGGAGGCGACTGCTCAGGGTGTGCAAAATGCGTGCTCATATGCCCGGGACTTGCTGTGACCCTGATTGACACAAGGAAAAGCCCTGAAGGCTATGTTCATCTGACAGTCCCCTTCGAGGTAAACCCTGCTTTTACCGTAGGAGACCATGTTCATGCTGTTGATATTGACGGGAATATACTTGCCAGGGCTGAAGTTACCGCGATAAAGGACAGGAAAAGCCAGGACAGAAGGCTTCTTGTTACTCTTCTTGTACCTGAGGACCTTTCTCATTGTATTGTGGGTATTATGGTTCAGGACAAGGCCAGTCTTGAGATGCCGGTAGAAGCAATGAAGGAATTTGTGGATGATGATACGGTAATATGCAGGTGCGAGCGTGTCACAGCGGGGGAGATAAGAAAATTGATAAGGGAGGGAATTACGGACCTCAACCAGCTGAAAGCCATAAGGGTAGGCATGGGGGCATGCGGAGGCAGGACATGCTATGACCTTGTCATCAGACTGCTCAGGAGCGAGGGTGTGGATGTAAAGGAGAAGCCGAGGGTAAGGCCTGTATATTCTGAAACACCTCTTTCCATGTTTGCCGGTATTAAAGGAGAAGATAAATGAGAAACAATTATGATATAATCATAATAGGCGCCGGCAGTGTCGGTACTCCCCTTTCCTGCGAGCTGGCCTCGGCAGGGTTTAAGGTTTGTGTTATTGAAAAAGAGGCATCATTCGGCCAGGGCGAGAATAAGGCAGCTATCGGTGGAATACGGGCCACCCACACAGAAGAGGCCAAGATCTATATCTGCCAGGAATCTCTGGTATTATTCTCCACCTGGCAGGAAAAATACGGGGATGATATAGGCTGGAAAAGGGGGGGCTATACCTATCCGGTGTATGACAGGAAGCTTGAGAACACTCTTAAAAATCAGGTCAGTCTTCAGAAGGGATACGGGCTTAATATAGATTATATTGATAAAGAAGGTATTTTATCTCTTATCCCCCAGATAAAATCGGAAGGCCTTCTCGGAGGGACCTATTCTCCTGAAGACGGGAGCGCCAGTCCGATACAGTCAGCAGTTGCTTTCTATAAAAGGGCAAGGCATCTGGGGGTATCCTTTGTATTCAATGAAGCGGTGAAATCTTTCAGTATTGAAAATAAAAGGATAGTAGCCCTTAATACAGACAGGGCCAGCTATTCATCCGGGTATGTAATAAATGCATCGGGTTCTTATGCCAGGGAGATTGGCACAATGGCAGGGATAGACCTTCCTGTTGTCTCCGATTGCCATGAAGCCGGCATTACTGAACCTGTGCGGTGTTTCTTCAGACCTATGGTAGTGGATATGAGAAAAACAAAAGATTCGAGCAATTTTTATTTTTATCAGTCAGAAACCGGACAGATAGTTTTCTGTATTACTCCGGACCCGCCGGTTTACGGGATCAACAATAAAAGCTCTTCGGTTTTTCTTCCCATGGTCTCAAAAAGGATGATTGAGCTCTATCCGAGGCTGAAAAACATCAGGGTAAGAAGGGTATGGCGGGGGCAGTATCCCAATACCCCCGACGGCTTTCCTATTATTGATTTCAATGATGAGATAGAAAATCTGATAAATGCTGTAGGCATGTGCGGCCAGGGTTTTATGATGGGACCGGGTATAGCCGGAACCATAAGCAGAAAACTTCAAGGCAAGGCTGACCAGAAGGATGATGTAATTATCCGCAGGCTCAGGCTTGACAGGGACTTTTCCGGCAAAGAGGAATTTAAATAGGGAGTAATAAATGAGCGATATTTATACGATCATATCCGAAGTACTGGGCATACCTGCCGGTGAACTCAGAAAAGAGGATGATGTAAAGGATGAACTTGGAGCTGACTCCATAGACATGGTGGATATCCTTGACAGGATTGAATCTGCCTTCGGTATTCACATACCGGATAGCGAAGCACCTAAACTGAAAACGATCCAGGATTTTGAAAATTATATAGGGAATCATAGCTGATCTACCGGTGACTGATCTTCATAAAGTGCTTTCTTGCGCTGTTAAGGAGTATTCTTCAAAAATATTTATTTTTGACAGCAGGACGCGGATAAAATACGAACAGCTTCCGACCATAATAGGCAATATCTATGAAATTTTAAAGGAATCAGGCCTTGAAAAGGGTGATATTGCAGGTGTAAGCATGCCAAGAGGTCCACTACTTGCCCTGGTATATCTGACCTGCTTCTTTGCAGGTATTACTGCCCTGCCTGTTTCAGCTGAAAGGCCGTTTACTGGTATGTTATTCCCCGGATTTCCCGTAAAAAGGATTATCTCTGACAAAAATACTATTTACGGGTATATAAACCTGTCCGGTCATGATTTATTCAGAAGGCATAAAAAGGGGCTTCCTGAAATTTATACCAGATCCGGTGACACAGTTTATCTTAACCTTACTTCCGGGACTACCAGCAATCCTAAAGCTGCAAGATGTGATTTCTCAGGAATTTATTATAATACAGACAGTGTTATAGATTACTTCGGCTTTGACCATAACGATACACATCTTTGCATGTTTCCTGCTCATCTTCATCCCCATGAGTTTTTTATAAGACCTTTGATGACTGGAGGCAGTGCATTTATTCCGGAAAACCTTCTGCCCCGTGATATCCCCTTTGCTCTTGAAGCAAACAGGATAACAGCCCTGATGGCTACTCCGGCTGTGCAGAAAGCCATGATAGAGTTCTCCCGGGCTCCAAAACAGAGCTATCGCTTTACAGGGCTTTTTGAGGCGGGAGGGATGATAACCGATATCTCTCTGAGGAGGGTCTTTCCTAAAAAGACAGGAAGGGATATTACACCGGTATGGGGAAGTACTGAAACGCTGGGGGTATCCCTTGCACTTGACCCTGAAATGCCTATGGAGCCCAACCTTATAGGTTCACCAATAAAAGGTTATGATATCTGTAAAAAGCCCCTTGAGGACGGCTCAGAGGAAGGTATTATGATAATAAAGGGCAGGGGGCTGATGAAGGGATATTTTTCAGGAACAGATATAGGCGGGTCTTTTGAAACAGGAGATATCGTCCTGATTGATGACAATAGTGTTTATTTCCTTGGCCGGGTGGATAAAATGATTAAAAAGGGCGGAATGAGAATATACCCCGAGGAATTGTCCAGCAGGATTGACAAACTTGGCTTTGTGAAAGAATCTGCTGTATTACCTGTAGATCACACCATTTATGGCAAGGATATAGTTCTTTTCCTGGTACTTGAAAAAAAGCTTACAATAAAGGAGATAAAAAAAGCACTCCTGATGAATCTTGAACAGCATGAGATACCCCATTCAATAAAAATAATGGACAGTATTCCCCGTTATTCTTCAGGAAAGATCAATTATAATGATTTGAAAGACAGTTTGCAGGAACCTGAGTAAGTATAGTTTATATTTAACTTTATGATTAATACCATTTGACTTTTCAGACAAGCGGTGTATTGTTTACTATATCTTTACCAGAGGGAGGTAAATATGGGTTTATTAGATTCTTTAATGGGTTCAATAAAGGGCGGAGGCAAAAAAACCGACAACCAGATGGTGGATATAGTTACGCAGATGTTGGGTAATCCCGAGATCGGAGGTATTCAGGGTCTTGTCAAGTCATTCCAGGAAGGGGGCCTTGGAGAACAGGTTATGTCCTGGATCAGCAAGGGTAAGAATCTGCCCATATCTGCTGATCAGATAATGAAGGTATTGTCAAGGGACAGGATTACGGATATAGCAAAAAAGCTGAACATTTCAGAAAAATCTGCAGCAGCAAAGCTGAAAAGCATACTTCCTGATGTAATAGACAGGCTTACACCCGATGGAGATGTCCCGGATGGAGACATGCTTTCAAAGGGAATAGATATGCTGAAAGGCGGCCTGTTCCGCAAATAGAAAAATACTAAAATATAAGGGAGGCTTCATGCCTCTCTTATCCATAAATTATCATACACTGCCAAAAAAAAGATTTTGCTGGATTATTTTTTTACCCAAAGTATAATTCAGGCCTGTTGATGGAGAGGTGGCCGAGCTGGCCTAAGGCGCTCGACTCGAAATCGAGTAGACAGTGATGAGCTGTCTCGTGGGTTCGAATCCCACCCTCTCCGTTATTATCAAATATTCAGGAATAATCTTATATAGTAGTACAGGGCAGGCATAAATACACTGGGGAGCATATTTCCCACCCTGAGCCTGTGGTTTGAGGCCATGGAAAAACCAAGACCTGTTATAAGCAGTCCGCCGGTTGCTGACATCTGAATTACAACTGTCTCATTCAGGACATGGGTTAAGACCCCTGCCAACAGGGTGATAGAACCCTGGTAGACAAAGACTGAGACCGCTGAAAAGACAACCCCGATCCCAAGAGTGGAAGCAAGAACGACGGATATAATACCGTCAAGAACCGATTTGGCATACAGTATGTCATGATTGTTCTCAAGTCCGCTTTCCAGTGAACCCATCACAGCCATAGCACCAACGCAGTAAAGAAGGCTTGCTGTTACAAAGCCTCTGCTGAAGGTAGAATCTTTCCGGGAAAACCGTTTTTCCAGTGTATTTCCAATTGATTCCAGTCTACCTTCAATATTTATGCTTTCCCCTAAAAAAGAGCCTATGACAATGAAGAAAATGATCTCAACTGTAAAATCCAGGCCTTTCATGGCTCCCCCAAGACCTATGAAAATGACACAAAGCCAGACACCCTGGATTATTGTCTGGTTCATCCTTTCTTTAATACCGCCCTTTAAAATAAGGCCGGCCAGGCCCCCGATGATTATTGAAACAGCATTTACCACAGTGCCGAGCATTTTTTCCCCCTGCCAGTTGAATTAAATGACAATCGCATAATCATGCTTAAAGTCAACAATTAAAATCAGATATCTTGTATAATGCTGATATGATTCTTTTTAAAAGAGAAGTCAATGTTTATCCATTTTGTCTTGCTTTCCGGTTTTATTCCCCTGATATACGGGGCAGGCCTTCCAGTGGACGGATCAAGCGCCCTGGTAAAAAAGCTGAATATTCCTGATATTGTAATTGGTCTTACAATTGTATCTTTCGGTACATCATCACCGGAGCTTATTGTAAATATATTTGCCTCAGTTTGAGGAAAATATGATATAGTTGCCGGAAATATAACAGGGAGCAATATCTTTAATGTCTTCTTTATCTTTTGAGTTTTATCCTGCATAAGAACAAGCCAGATCATTCCTGGGGCCAGTTTTGATATTGATGTAATTATTTTTGCAGGTATGCTGGTATTTTTAATCATCTTTGCCGGGATGGGCAGTATGCCTGAATTATGTGAAGGAATCGTGATGGTTTTATTTTATCTTGTAAACATTTAGGTGCTGACGGTTGCCCGTTAAATAAAGACATGAAGAGTTATAAAATATCAGAGCTTTTTCTTTATTACTCCGATACCCAGCACCAGGGCTCCAGCGCAGGAAGAACCTGTTACAATGCGGTCAAATCCGCTCAGGGCCACGGAACTCCAGCGGAATAAAGAACCCAGATAGATAGATGGGACCATTATCATCCATACCGCCAGGATTACCAGTAAACCATGTTTAATTCTGAAATAACAGCAGAATATCAGCTGAGCAAGCAGAAATAATATCCCAAGGGGCCACTTAAACAGGAAAGCAATTGACGGGATAAACGGCCTGCTTCCTGATCCTGCAGTCCCAAAGACAAGGGCTATTGATACAAGACTTATAAGAATCATTATTTTGGAAAGGTTTATTTTAATATTTTCATCCATCGCATATAGATGTACACTCCTGTCTTATAATCCCCGCATTACTTACAGCTGCCTGGTTTTGAGGGTTATTAACCGCCACTCAAAATATTCATTTGAGGGTTGTCATGGCATTAGAGTCTCCCCCTGCAGCTATAAGCTCCCAGGTTCCTGAAGCTGAATTCCTGAGATACAGGTTTTTTGAAGAAGTTTCACAGGCTATGAGGTCATCCAGAATATTTCCCGTGAATTTGCCTGATATTATTCTTTTCAGGGATGCCATCACAAGACAGGTCCATCCTTTGTCACCGTAGCTGTAAAAGTAAGTCCTGCCAAGGTAGGTAAATATTACTTCTGAACCGCCCTGGTGTATAATATTGCCAACAGCAATATAGTGTCCGTTATCAGGAGTACCCCATGTAAGGCGGTTGAACTGAAAACCCCTGGCGTCTGAGCCCTTTGAAACCCACTCAAAACTGTCAGATATATCATTTATTATGTCAAAATTATAAAATCTCTCAGAGCGGTTTTTCATGGTCTCGTTCTTTGATGGGATATATCTGACCAGGTAGGTTCCTATGCCGTCAAATACGCATATTAACTCATTGTATCCATCCCCAGTTATATCTCCTGATGTCAGCTGGGACGGGCTTAATGTGAGTATATTTACAAAGGTGTCCAGGGTAAAATCATAGGTATACAGCCCTGGGTAGCCTGAAAATACCACAACCAGTTCATCGATTGAATCGATATCCCGGTTGAGATCACAGGACTCAAGTATATCAGCAGGCATTCCCATCAGATTTGTCCAGTTGGCCTGGAAAGCCCACTTAAACAGACCGCTGTCTGAAAAAGAAGCTATGATATGCTGGTCTCCCGATGCAGTGGTTTTTGCTATGGTGAATTCATTGCACCCTGCATTCTCTCCGGCTATAATGTTCCACTGATTGCCTGCCATGTCATAATACCACAGCCCGTACCCCGGAAGAAGAGCAACAACTTCAAGGCTGCCGTCGCCTGAGATATCTCCTGCCATAACTTTGGATGCTGAAATATTGCTCAGTATCTTTTCCCATGAGGAGCCTTTTGATATAATGTCCGGGGATTTGGAACTGCTGTAAGTCCAATGCCATAAGCCCTTTATTGAAGTGTTTTCCAGGCTTATCACTGCACTGGAATAATTGGATGTATCCTCTTGAATAAGTGCGGTAAACTGAACATTCCGGCCGGGCATGGTAAAGAAGGTGCTGGAAGATGAGATGTTGTCCAGCAGGGCAACATCCTCCGGCAGGCCTGACCATTCTGTAAAAAGGTAGCCTGCGGGCAGTTCAGCAGCTATATAAACCGTTTCGCCCTGTCCGTAACTGCCTTCCCCTGTCAGGTTAACCATGGAATCGCCGTTGAGGCTTACGGTATAATAAACGGTATTCTGGATATTTTTTGTTATGCTGTTGGATGGCTCTGATTCCGTCTGGCCGTACAGGGCGGTTACCCAGTAGGTATAACTGCCGTCGACAAGGCCCTCATCGAGGTAGTTTAAGGTATCAGGGCTGTTAATGGTTGCTATTGGTGAGCCGTTCCTGTAGACTTTATAACCGGTGAGGCTGCTGGCCGGATAATCGACAGTTATGCCTGTGTAATAATGGCATACTATCTGCTGCCAGGTAGAACCTGCATCAGCCATGTTCTTGGAGCCCCACTGGGCCAGCCCTACTCCGTGGCCATAATAGTAGTCATATCCGCAGGGGCTTGGAACAGACCTGAGGTATGCAATGGGAGATCCGCCCCAGACATCCTCATTGTTTTTGGTGTAGCCGTTGCTGTGGGCAAAGAATACGGATTGGATTATATTGCCGGAATATTTGAGCGAGTGGCCTGATGTAGCCTCCACAGCCTCATCTGTTGTTGCATAATGATCCGGACCCCATGCCTGGCAGCATGTGGTTGTGCATACATCCGCCCCTACATCATTATGCTTGCTTGTAATGGCGGCATAGCATCTTGCAGCCATCGCCTGGGCCCTTAAGGCCTGCTGGTTCCATGATGTATACACCTCTTTTGGTATCACACCCTTCAAATACTCGTCCATATCCATGACAACTACGGTTCCATCTGTCATCAGGACACGCCGGGTTGCAGGCAGTTCAGTTATCTTGGCCATATTATAATCATCAATAATGTGAGCTGAGGGCAGAGGGTATCTCTGGTATATCTTCTGCATCTGTTGTGGTGACGGGTTTTCAGGTGACATTAGTATGTTATGGAATTCATGTTTCTGGCTGGATGTATAGAGCTTTCTGTTCATGTCAATATAGCCGTCTTTATGCAGTTTGAGGCCTGTGGTGCCTGATGAATCAATTTCTACATCAAAATAACCCCTGCTGTCGCTGTAACCAAGAAGCCTGCCGCTGGTTTCATCATAAATCTCTGTCCCCCATATCCCTATGTCATCAGCCATGCATAAGATCTTCCCCTTTATATTTAAAGGCTTTACCGGCTTTACGGTTTCTTTAGAATATAAACCTTTGCCTGAAGGCAGGTCCCAGTTCAGCTGTACGCTGTTCTGGCCGATTATCTGCCCGGTAAGGTTCAGGGGAGGGTTGTAGACAGGATTGCCGTTAACTGTGATAGTAAAGGATATATGGCTGTCATCTGGTCCTTCCTGGTCACTGAACCAGGAATATCCATCCTGGTAGAGGTTAAAGGTTTCTGTATATTGCAAAGTCTGTGCAGTCTCAGGAGCCTGTACGGTAAAACTGAACTGGGTAACCTGTCCTGGAAGGCAGTTCTTTACTGCACCCATGACTTTTGCCTGGGATATCCAGCTTGAATGGTGGAAAAGGCTGTTTCTAAACCGGGGGTTGGTAGTAGCAAGTATGGTGGCGGAGCTGAAAGAGTTGCTTCCTGTATTCAGGATATTTACCTCTACTGTTTCGGATGAACCGCTGTCCATGGTACTGGAATAACTAATACTGCTCATTTCGGCGCCGAAGCCCTCCCTGTTTCCTCCCGGGGTATATTCCAGATAGCTCCCTGAAGACCAGCCGTAGGTATACCCGTCTACATTGGCTACATAGAACTTATACCATCCCCCGCTTTCTTCCGCCACGGCAAAACTTTGACCGCTGGCCACTGTGGTTATTATGCCGTAGGAGGTGCTAGGGCCTGATCTTACATTAAGGGTTCCTTTCCAGTCCATAACCCTTACCATGGCAGTGTCCTGACCGCCTTCAAGATAGCCATTATCCGTTGCCGTGCCTCCGTAGCAGTACCCGTACATGACACCTGTTCCGCTCGGAATGTGTATACGGTACCACCCGTTTTCATAATAATCGCTGACATATTTTTCACCGGGATATACCTCTGTTATGATGGCATAGGAAGACCCCGGGCCTGACCTTACATTCAAAAAACCGTCCCCTGTCGGCTTGACCTTTACAACAAAGGGATTCCCTGAACTTCCTCCCCCGTCCAGCAGCATTCCCATCCATGTGGTCCATGGCAGGTTCCCGGGGCAATCTGTGCTTGTACCCGGCATTTCATTGTGTCCCCTTATACCTGGGAGGGCTCTTACTTTTGGAATGGCATGGAGATCGGCAAAATACCTTGCCATATCAGTTGAGGCAGTAAGCATTGCAACGCTGTACCATAAATCCGGGTTTGCAGCAGTTGCTTCATGTTCAACGCCTATGGAGCGCCTGTTGTTTTCCGGGTATCCGCTTGCGCCGCAGTGCCATGCTGAATATTCAACCAGTACGCATTGAGATATTTCACCGTCGGATGCCCTTATTACAAAATGAGCGCTGGAATTATTATTGTCGGGATGCTGGAACCAGGATATGGCTCCGGCATAAGTACCGACACCTACCCAGTGATTTACCCATGTATCGATATCCGTACCGTATCTTGAGGAATAGTTGGGGCTTGCGGTTGATGAATTATATATAGCAGGGGGGTAGTCGGAGGATTTGGAACTGCTGTACCCTGTTTCCCAGTCAATTTCAAGCTTCCTGGGGTAAGGTTCTATTATTATCCTTTCTTCCCAGTTGGTAGAGCTTATAATTCCGCTTTCCAGAACATTGTAGTAACGCAGTGCCTGTTTCATGCCAAGCTCGCGGGAGAACAAACCGCTGAATTTAATCAGGGGTTCGAGCCAGTCCTCGATGATATCTCTGTTAATATTCATTTCATCTGCATATTGAGAAAGAAGGGCTGCAGCCCCCCTGATATTGTGCATGGCATCATATTTCAGCGTTTCAGGACTAAGGTTTAACAGCTCTGCTGATTCTATCAGGGTACTGCAGTAGCTATTTTCAACCAGATGCATGATACCCCATCCCCTGTCTATGGACGGGCCTATCTGTGTCCAGTTGTTTTCGATCTGGCCTATTACCTTCAGGAGGGCGCAGGGGACTTTAAATTCCCCTGAAGCTGACGCGAAATACTTTTCGAGCGTTTTTACTGATGGTTGTGGGCTGTTAAGAAATTTATACCAGGACGCATAATCATCATCATCGAAAATACTGCTGTCTGTTTTTTGAACGACTGTCTTCAGTATATTGGAAAGATCCTTTTGTAAAAATATATCACCGTTTTCATAAGTTATCCTGGTTACTCCCTCAGCCTGAAAGAATACACAGGCAAAAAGAACCAGAATCAGGAAAAAAGCAAGCTTTGACTTATGCATGACCTACCTCCCGATAGAATTCATCTGTTTAATGTTTTAAGGATACTCTGAAAACATCTGCAAACCCAAGAAAGAATTGATAATGCCAAGTATTGTTATCATTGCAATCACCTGTATTATATCACAAAACTTCCTGAATTTCAAGCGTTAGGCTTATAAATTATTGTGCCGGGATGCTGATAGGGCTTCTTTATCTCAGGGAAAAGCTGGTGCAGGGAGAAAACAGTCTCCAAATATAAAGGCGGAAAAGAAGCTTTAACAGATTTTATTAATTCTCTCTGCCGACAAACCTGTCAAACCATTCAATCATTTCTGCAAGAACATGTTTTATTGATTCTTCTGCATAGTAACCATGCTCCTCAAAGGGGAGTATTACCATCCTTGCGGTTCCTCCGGTGCCTTTTACTGCGTGAAACATCCGTTCTGTCTGCATCAGATGAGTGCCTGAGTTTGAATCCCTTTCTCCATGGATAAGAAGTATCGGTTTTTTTATTCTGTCAGCATACATGAAGGGGGATATATTAACATAGAAATCCCTGGCTTCCCATAATGTTCTCCTTTCGCCCTGGAAACCGAAAGGCGTAAGAGTCCTGTTATAGGCTCCGCTTCTTGCCACCCCTGCAGAACAGATACTGCTGTTGCCAAGCACTGTGGCTACCATGAAAGCTCCGTAGCTGTGTCCGGTAATTCCTATTTTTCCCGGGTCTATTATGCCTTTTTCATTGAGATAGTTAACAGCAGCTTCAACACTTTCCACAGTCTGTTCTATAAAGGTGTCGTTTACAGTCTCGGGGCTGCCTACAATGGGAATCGCTGCACCATCCAGGACAGCATATCCTCTCAGGGTCATGTAGAGGGGAGATGCACCGATGAAAGAGAAAAAACGGCTGGGAGAAGCGCTGACCTGCTCAGCAACTGACATATCGGTATATTCTCTTGGATAGGCATTTATTATAAGGGGCAATCTGTTGCCCGGCTTATATTCAGGAGGATAATACAGGGTGCCTGACAGCTGTAAACCGTCCTTTCTTTTATAGCTGACAAGCTCTTTCTTTATACCGGTTATCTCGGGGTAAGGATTTTTATAAAAAGTGACCTGTTTTTTCTCCCCGGTTCTAAGATCAACAATAAAGTAATTTCTTTGTATATCAGGCTTTTCACTGCTGATTAGCACTCTTTCAAAACCTGAACCGTAGAATCCCAAAACCTGCTGGAAACAACCACTACCACACCTGTAAAGAATATCCATCCTTTTTTCAGAGATGCTGTATTTTCCGATAAAGGGCAGATTGCCTTCGGGGGTGGCTCCCCGGGAGTTATTGAAATATAAATTGTCATTTCTGTGTAAAAATACAGTCTCACCCCGCGGGGTTCTTGTGGTTATAAGCTGACCGGGATGATTATACCGGTCCAGAAGGCTCATATCGAATAAAACCTGGGTTTTATTTTTACTTATATCATGCATGGAAGCTGTCATCCATACACGGTCCCGGTCAAATTCCCTGACTATGCACAGGTCCTTGTGCTCTGACCACTCTATTCCGGAAAATCGGTGAACAGTCCTTGTTATCTCCCGGGGCATGCTGTCAAAGGGCGCAGGCAACCGGACTATTCTATCCCTGTATTCAGCTTCATTCATCGGATTGCCTCCGTCAAGGGCTTCAGCCCAGTAAAGCATTGCATTATGGTGGGGCTGCCATGATATATCCCTCGGCCCCTCAGGTACTCCTCCCTGGGGTATATTATCCATCAATGGCTGTTTATGTACAGTGTAGGCTAAATTTCCGTCAGTATCCCATACTTCATGGGTTTTAGGGAAAAAATAATAAGGGAAAAGATAGGAATAAGGCTTTTCAATTTTTGTTACCAGAAAATATCCGGCATCTGGTGATATTGATACACTGCTGTAAATTCCCGGTTTACCAATGGATTTTCCTGCATGTTTATTAATGTTATAAATTAAAGGCTGTACCTGGAAATAGTAATCAAAGAGCTCAATATCATGCGTATTTCCCAGAAGGTTCTGATAGGTCACAATAAGCCCTTCGGAACCCTGGCACTCATCAATTATTGGTGATGAGGGAACAGGCGGAGCTTCGGGTGCTTTGCCGCGGTTTTCCGGTATTGCTGATATATAAAGGTTTTCATTGTCAATCCAGTAAAACCCGCCATTTCCAAAAGCATCGTTTACCAAAACAGCCGGTATCTCGAAATGAGTCCTCTCAGGTATATTTATTATATATAAAACAATTCCCGCCTCAGCCTCGATACTGAGGGCGCAATTCCTGTTATCCGGGGATAGCACAAAATTCCTCGCACCTCCCTGAAGGCTGATATCAGGTATAAAGCTCCGGCCAGTTTCATGATAGGTAAGGGAAAAAGAACTAAAGGTAATATTCTGTACTGCGGCATTCAGACGGGGGGACAGCCTCACCCCGGCCAGCGGCAAATATGGTTCAGCAAGCTTGCTCAAGGGAGGAAGGCTATCGTAACTGTATTTTATTGAAAAGGTTGTAAAATTTTCAAATGCATGGGAGGGGGGGAGTTCAGCTTCGAGGATTCTTTTAATGTTTTCAGGGGGTTCTTTGTATTGGGCACTTATTATATTTATGGAAAAAAGCATAAGAATAAATGAAATGAACAGTTTTTGCATTGTTCAGCAAACCTCCTCAGGCTTTTATGAAAGGCTACGATTGGGCATTTAGCATTGTTTCGGTTAAAGCATGCCAAAAAAAAGTATTTTAATCCAGAATAAAATATGTTATAATAAACTCCTGAAATCAGCAAATTGAAGGAGGCAAAGATGTATAAGTATTCTATTTCTATGGGTTTGTTTTTTCTCCTGGTTCTGGGCAGCTTCTGTCCAACAGCAAATGCTCAGGAAGATGCATGCAGTCCTGTTGAATGGATATCTGAAATTGAAGGTATCATATTGAGCTCAACAGAGATGAAAGCAGGAAAATGTGAAAGGGTTTATGTTTTCAGCAATGATGTTGACCTTGTTTTCAACCGGATAAGAAGAGGATTTGAGGACCGAGGCTGGAATATTGAAGAAGACACAGAAATAAATATTCCGGGTCTTGAATCGAGGATGCTCAAAGCTGTGCATGGGTCCATGGCAGCAGAGATTGCAACACGGCAAGACAGCGGTGGGACAAAGCTGGCTGTTGAATTAAGGGGATCAGAATCTGATATTTCTGAAAAACAGTCGGGCATCGAAGGTGGTGCTTCCTCCCTGTCCCTCAGCCTTCCTGTTCCTGATGGATGCACCCTTATATCAGAGACCCGGGATGATGAGGATTATGTACTGACTTACAGCTGCACCGGGGATATGGGCAAAGCGGTCAGCTGGATAAGCAGTGAATTAAAAAAGCAGGGCTGGGAAGTGGACGACGACAGCTCGGCTTCTACCAGCTTCGGGCTTGGAGCAACCATTGAAGCTGAAAAAGGCGGATATGATCTTGATATTTCTTTTTCCGGAACTTCCATGAGCGGGACCATAGTCTATACTTTAAGTCAATAGTACAGCGCCATTATATAAACTATCCTTAGAATACCTTCGTTTTAAGGGATTTACTTACTCAGGATTCCATGGATAGTCCTAATGATGATGATCTGCCTCCGATTCTTCATGTGTTTTGTGTATTGTGCCTGGTTCATGCTCGGGAGGGCTGTATAGCACATATAGCTTTAACGGCTCTTTTCCTGTGTTGATAATATTATGCCATGTCCCGGCCGGGATTAATATAGCCCAGTCATCCGAGACCTCTTTGTCAAAGGTCAGGTTTTTTTCAGCATCTCCCATAAGAACCCTGCCTTTACCGCTCTCAACACGGATAAACTGATCATTGTGGTTATGAACCTCAAGCCCTATTTCTCCCATGGGAGGAATTGACATTACAGTCAGCTGAAGATTCTTGCCGGTCCATTTGGCGGTCCTGAAATTGTCATTTCCCATGGTCAGTGCCTCGATATCAACAGTCCAGGGTTCTTTCCCATAATCCTTTGAATCAAATTCCTCTGTCTCTGATGCTTCAATACTTAATAAAGCAGCAAAAATGATCAATACCAGTGTTACAAGAAATCCTTTTTTCATATTATTTCTCCTTTCTTTTGTCTAATAGGGTATATTCTAAAGCATAACGGCTGATGTTCAAAGAATATTTTCAAGGCAGGTTATTTTCCATTAATGGCTTCAGGTCTTTCTGTAGAGGAATGCCGTGGCAAAACCGAAGGTATAATTCTCCACAGCGATCCTTTTCATACCCTTTGATTCAAGGAGGATGGCGAAGCTTTCCTTGTCAGTATGCCTGGCTATGCTGTCTGCGAGGTATTTATATGCTCCGCGACAGGTGAAGATTCCGGGAAGAAGGGGGACGAATTTCCCCAGCCATAAAGAATGTATACTCCCGATGAACCCTCTGCCTGCAGGGAAAGCATCCAGAAAAAGAAGCTGTCCTCCTTTTTTTAAGCATCTGAGTAATTCATCTAATGTATTTTCAATGTTTTTTAGGTTTCTGAGAGTATAGAAAGATATAAGGCAATCGAAGCTCCCGTCTGAAAAGGGCAGGGAAACGGCATCACCCAGAAGGAGACTGACGGATAAGGGGGAAATGTCTTTCCTTAACATCCGGGAAGATATATCGAGGCCTGTTATATCAAGGTCATTTTGCTTGTTTTTGAGGATTTCCACTGCTTTTCCCGTGCCGCATCCCAGATCGAGAACCCTTCCCTTAAATTCTGCAAGGCTCAATGCCCTTTTTCTCCATATTGTTGTTTGTCCCAGAGAGATAATAATATTATTTCTGTCATAACTACCTGAAATTTTGTCGAACAGACGCCTGATCTGCCTGGTTTTATGCCTCGGTTTGAAATGGAAATTATTCATTAAACCGTATTTAATGCCGGAGATTTTATTGTGTCAATAAGTTTTGATATTTCCTGTACATTATTGCCCTCATCAAAATATTTTATTAAATCTTTCATTATATTTTGGCAACCATTTATGATTTTTATTGTTTAAGAGTTAAGAAATGAAGGAGGTAACCACATGAAAAAAAAATTGGTTCTAACATGTGTATTTGTTTTATGCATTGCCCTTTCCGGCAGTTTTATTTATGCTGAAGCCGAAAAAGAGGAACAGATCAAGGCAGTGGAAGAGACAGCTTTGGATGTTCTTGACTATGACTCACTGATCGGTATGAAGGATAAGCTCGGACTTAATGAAGAGCAGGTAAAAAAGATAAGTGAGCTGAAGGCCAAAGACAAATCTATGGCTGATGAGTTATCCCAAAAGGAAAAACTGATTCAACAGCTGGAGATGGAAAAGAAGGCTGAAAAAATTGAGGCCGACCAGGTGAAGAAGCTGGAAAAAGAGATCATGGATGCAAAGGAAATGATCAAGAAAAAGAAAATGGCCAGCATGGCAGACCTTCAGGAAATTCTTACCAAAGAGCAGATGGAAAAATATGAAATGATGTGTGCAAAAAGGGAATCAAAGCCTTTAGGAAAAGCCGAAGAAAAACCAAAGAAGATAGAGTCGGAGAAAAAAGACAAATAAACCATGAAAAGATGGGGGGTATCCGCCCCTCATCTTCCAAACCCCAATTGCTGACCATGGTGCAGAAATATATACAATATGTCTGCACTGCAGATAATCCTATGAAAGAACACTTTAAAAATCACTTTTTCAGGAAAACTATCAGGATTATATTTATCCCTTGATTTATCATACCGCCTGAAACAAAAGGAATTACAATATAGTATAACTGAAATAAACCCGAAATCTTAAATTTCAGTTGAAAAATCAAAATATATCAGATAATAGATATCAGATATAAATAATTAAGAGTTTTATCTTGGGAGTTCAAGGATGAAAAAAATTGTATTTATAGTCCTGATATTGTCCATAGCCTTTATCCTCTGGTATTTCATGGGAGGAGTACCCGGCGAGAACGGGCCCGGAGGAAGGTATGGCCAGGCGGTGGCCATTGAAGCCGGAAGCATTCAAAGGATGGATATCAGCAATGTCAAAGTATTTACAGGTTCCCTGCAGGCAAGATCGAGGTTTGTTGTAGCGCCAAAGGTGCCGGGGAGGCTGGAAAAGCTTTATGTTAATATGGGGGATATTGTTAATAGGGGACAGCTTATTTCCAAGCTTGACAGCCAGGAGTACGAGCAGAATGTTGAACAGGCGAGGGCAGAGCTTATGGTAGCGGAGGCAAATGTCGCCGAGAGCGAAAGCGCCCTTGATGTTGCAAAAAGAGAGCTGGAGAGAATAACTGTCCTCAGGGAGAAGAAGATAGCTTCTGAATCTGAACTGGATGAATCTTATGCCAACTACAGGGCCAGAGATGCAAAGCACCGGGTTACGATGGCCCAGGTCCGGCAGAGAGAGGCTGCACTAAGGGCGGCTCAGGTCAGGCTCTCATTTACTCAGATAAGGGCATCCTGGGAAAATGGAGGTGAAAAGAGGGTAATCGGAGAGAAATATGTAGACGAGGGTGCCATGCTCAGGGCAAATGATCCCATTGTTTCCGTGCTGGACATTGATTATCTTACCGCTCTTATAAATATTACTGAAAAGGATTATTCATCGGTCAGGATCGGTCAGCCGGTAATCCTTACATCCGATGCCTACGGAAAAATGAAATATGAGGGCAGGGTAATCCGCATGGCTCCAGCTCTTAGAGAAAACTCCCGTACTGCAGATGTTGAGATTGAGGTGGCTAATCCAGGCCATGATCTTAAGCCTGGTATGTTCATAAGGGCGGCAATTGAGCTTGAGAAGCGTGATAATGCACTGGTAGTTCCATTCCCTGCATTGACAGCCAGGGATGATAAGCAGGGAGTATTTTTGATTGACAGAGAAGAAATGAAAGTAAGCTTTGTGGCCGTTGAGACAGGCATAGTTACCTCTGAATGGGCTGAGATAATCAAACCCAGTATTGATGGTTATGTCGTCACGCTGGGGAATCACCTCCTTGATGACGGCTCAAACGTTATATTGCATTACGGCCCTTCGGAAACGGACATGGGTAAAGATCAAAGATGATAATATCAAGGTTTACTGTAAACAGACCAAGGTTTACCATGATGGTATGCCTCATAGTGCTTATAATCGGAGGTATGTCTTTGAGGAAACTGCCGATTGACCTTATGCCTGATATTACCTATCCTACCCTGAGCATATTTGCAAACTATGAAAACGCAAGCCCTGAGGAGGTTGAAGAGCTTGTCACGAGGCCCATAGAGGAGGCAATGAGCGCGGTTCCCGGGGTCGAAGAGGTATCATCAACATCGGAAGAAGGAAGCAGTCGCGTCAGAGTTTCCTTTTCATGGGGAACTGATCTGGATGCAGCGACCAATGATGTCAGGGACAGGCTTGACAGGATAATTAGAGCTCTTCCTGAGGATATGGACCGCCCTACCCTGAGAAAATTTGATCCCAACAGCATGCCTATACTTATAATGGGGGCATCCAGCAACCTTGATGCGATCCAGATAAGGAAGATTATTGATGATCAGGTTAAATACAGGATTGAGCGTGTGCCCGGTGTGGCGGCCCTGGATGTATGGGGAGGACTTGAAAGAGAGATACAGGTAAATCTTGACGCGGATAAAATAAAGGCCCGGGGCATATCTCTTGACCGGATAATCACTTCCATAAGGGAAGCCAAGCTAACTCTGCCTGCAGGCAATGTGGAGCATGGAAATTACCAGATAATTGTCCGTGTCCCCGGTGAATATAATGACCTTTCCCAGATAAGGGAAACGGTGGTTGCAGAGAAGGACGGGGTTCTCGTCCGTCTTGAGGACATAGCCTCGATTGAGGATACCCATCAGAAAATAACCCGAATAGTGAGGGTAAACGGCAGACCGGGTATCCAGCTTTCCATAACCAAGCAGTCAGGAAGAAACACCGTTGAGGTTGCTGAGCAGGTTCTTGAGGAGGTTGTTAAAATAAACAGGGATATCCCTCAGATTGAGCTTATACCTATCATTGATTTCTCCGATTTCATAAAGAGATCCATATCATCGGTGGGTTCATCCGCTGTCTTTGGCGGTATATTTGCCATACTGGTCCTATTGTTTTTCCTCAGGAATATGAGAAGTACAGCCATTGTAGCTGTAGCAATTCCACTATCCATAGTTGCCACTTTTGCTCTCATTTATTTCTACGGCTTTACGCTTAATATTATGACTCTTGGCGGCCTTGCCCTGGGTATTGGGATGCTTGTGGATAATTCCATCGTTGTTCTTGAGAATATATACCGCTACCAGGAGAGCGGTTCTGGTTCCAAAAAAGCAGCTATAGACGGGAGTGAGGAAGTAGCCAGCGCCGTGGTAGCAAGTACCCTTACTACCGTGGCCATCTTTCTGCCATTGATATTTATCGAGGGCATGTCAGGTGTGATGTTCAAACAGCTGGCGATAGTTGTAAGCTTTGCCCTTTTATGTTCTCTTATCGTTTCGTTGGCGGTGATTCCCATGCTGGCGTCCAGGTATTTAAGGCATGTGTCCATTGAGCATTTTAAGAAAGATACAGTATTCAGGAGATTATTCCTGTTCAGTGACAGGATTCTTGTCAGAATCGACTCACTTTACAGAAGATTGCTTCACTATGCGATGAAGTACCGTTTTAGGTTCCTGACAGCAGTCTGTGCTCTCCTTTTAGGGAGCCTTTTTTTAATTTTCCTGATAGGGGTGGAATTAATGCCCCAGAGCGATGAGGGAGAGGTCAGAATTTACGGTGAAATGCAGGTAGGGACAAAGCTCTCCATAGTTGATGAAAAGTTCAGGTATATTGATGGTATAGTGGAAACAGAGATTCCTGAAATAAAGAGCATGGTGACCAGCCTTGGAGGCTGGTCTGAAAGTCATGAGGGAAGCATCAGGCTTTCTCTTGTGCCCAGGACCGAAAGATCGCGTTCCAGTGAAGAAATTGCCTCCGATATCCGTTCAAGGCTTTCGGGTATTCCCGGCATGAGCATCCGTACCCGGGCAGGTACCGGGATGTTCACCAGGATGCTGGCAGGCAGAGGCGGGGGAACAGAGAGAATAGAAGTGGAGATAAGGGGTTATGACCTTGATACAGCTGATGCCCTGGCCCTGCAGATAAAATCGGCTGTAGAAAAGGTTGAAGGCATAACTGATGCCCGTGTCAGCCGTGAAACAGGAAAACCTGAATACCTGGTCCATGTAAACAGGGAAAGGGCTGCAGACATGAAGCTGTCGGTATCATCCATTGCCCGGATGCTCCAGACATCCCTGGGCGGAACCAATGCCGGGTATTACAGGGAATCAGGCCATGAGTACAGGATACTCGTCAGGCTCAAAGATGCAGAAAACCTGGAACTGGATGAGATACTCAGCCTTTCTCTCCTGAACTCCGATGGACAGCCTGTAATTCTTAGAAATGTAGTCGATGTGGAACCCAATAGCGGTCCTGTAAGCATATCCAGGCGAGACCAGGAGAGAGTTGTTACCGTTACCGCCAATTATGCGGACAGGGATATGGGCTCAATTCTGGGAGACATAAGAGAAAAGCTGAATCTGATTCCTGTTCCTGACGGTTTCAGTATTGGGTTCACTGGTGAATATGAACAGCAGCAGGAAACTTTTGGTGAGCTTGGTATAATGATGGTACTGGCTTTAATGATCGTCTACATGGTAATGGTTTCCCTCTATGAATCATACCGTGATCCCTTTGTGGTTATGTTCTCAATACCCCCGGCAGCAATAGGGGTAACATGGATGCTGTTCCTGACCGGGACAACCCTGAATATGCAGTCCATTATCGGATGTATCATGCTTGCTGGCATAGTAGTAAACAATGCCATTGTCCTTGTGGACCACATAAACCTCCTGCGCCAGCGAGACAAGATGCCCCTGCTCGAAGCAATCGAGGAAGCCGGAATAAGAAGGCTCCGGCCAATACTCATGACAGCTTTCACTACCATGCTTGCCCTGGCTCCAATGGCCATAGGCTACGGTGAGGGAGGAGAATTTCAGGCTCCCCTGGCAAGAGCAGTTATTGGAGGTTTGTTTACAGCAACCCTTATTACTCTCGTTGTGGTCCCAATTATTTACTTTCTGTTTGAAAGCAGAACAAAAAATCATGAAACGGGAGAAGGTCGGGCTGAAGCTTAGTCCATGAATGTTGGGGAAAAGGAGAGAGGAAATATGTACATGAAAGCCAGGCTCTGCACTTATTTTTTTGCCTTGCTTATAATTGCAAATTTTGCATTTATTTTACCCCGGGAAGAATATGCCGGGTCCAGCATGCATAATTCAGGTTCTTCTGATGAAGAATGCCGGAAGTCCGGGCGGGATGAACTTGATTTGTCTGTTGAGGATGCTATAATAATGGCATTGGAGAATAACAAGTCCCTTCTCATAGAGAGGCTGAAACTGCCAATTCAGGGCACCTATGAAATACAGGAACAGGCAGTATTTGATCCTGGCTTTACCGCAGGCTATACCTATATAAGGGAAAAATCCGACGGTGAAAGTTTTGAAAATACCAGCGGTGAGATAGCTCTTGAAGGTTTTCTGCCAACCGGGACAGAGATATCTTTAGGCCTGGAGACCAGCCGTCAATGGTCATATCTTTACAGTAATGAGCATTCCACGAGGCTTGGAATGACGGTTACCCAGGCTCTCCTTAAGGGGGCAGGTCTGGGATACAATCTGGCGAATGTAAGGCAGGCGGGGCTCGATACCCTGTCCACAGAATTTGAGCTAAAAGGTTTTACAGAAGAACTCATAGCTGAGGTGGAAAAGAGTTACTGGAATTATGCTCTTGCCAGTAGAAATCTTGAGATATATCTGCATTCAATGGAACTGGCCGAAAAACAGCTGGCAGAGGTGAAGGAAAGGATAAGTGTGGGCAAGCTTGCGGAGATAGAGCTTGCTGCAGCAAAGGCGGAGGTTGCTTTAAGGAGGGAAGCCCTTATAAATGCCCAGAGCAGTATGGATAAAAGCAGGATAAAGCTTCTAAGGCTTATTAGCCCCGCATCAGGTGACATGTGGGCTAAAGGCATACATCTAAAGGATATACCTAAGGTTCCTCAAATAAGCCTTGACAGCCCTGAATCCCATACGGCCCTGGCTTTGAAAATGCGGTCTGACTTAAACCAGGCATTGCTGAGTGTCCAAAGGGGGGAAATAGAGCTGACAAGGACAAAAAACGGCCTGCTGCCGCGGCTTGATCTGTTTATCCGGATCGGAAAAACGGGCTATGCCGACTCTTTTTCGGGTTCTGTGGATAATATTGACGGTAAAGACTACGATATCTCAGCAGGGTTGATTTTCCAGTTTCCCCTGGGGAACAGGAGTGCCGGAGCAAAGCATAGAAGAGCCTTATACAGCAGTGAACAGGCGAAAGAAGCGATGGACAATCTTATCCAGCTCATTGAGCTTGATGTCCGCCTGGCATACATAGAAGTTCAGAGGGCCTATCAGCAGATAGATGCAACAGTTGCGACCAGGAAGTCCCAGGAGGAAAAGTTTCGCGCGGAGGTTGAAAAGTTCAGGGTAGGCCGTTCTACCGCTTTGCTTGTAGCTCAATCCCAGAGAGACCTGGTAAATGCGGAGATAAGCGAGGTAGAGGCTATTGTGAATTATCTGAACGCGCTGATAGAGCTTTTTCGCATAGAGGGTTCTCTTCTGGAAAGAAGAGGGATAAAAACCTGAATGTGCACAGAACTGTTCCAAAGGAAATACGGGTTTCCTTATGAGTAATATAGTTCTAGGAACCTGTTCCTGGAATTACAGCTCCTGGGTCGGCCTTGTATATAAAGAAAAGAGGTTATCACCGGCTGATTACCTGAAAGAATATACCAAAAAGTTCGGCACTGCCGAGATTGACAGCTGGTTCTACCGGATTCCGTCAAGACAGCAGGTCTTATCCTATGCCAGAAATGCGCCTGATGATTTCAGCTTTACCTGTAAGATAACGCGAGATATCACTATGCCCTTTTTAAGAGGGGAAACTGATATAAAAAACCCTAAATTCCTGGACCCTGAATTTTTCAAAGCGTTTTGTGATGCAATATCTTTTCTGATTGACAGAATAGAGCTGATCATATTCGAGTTTGAGTACCTGAATAAAGCAAAAATGATGTCTGTCTTTGAGTTTATTGATAGGTTCGGAGATTTTAAGAATAAAATAGGCAATGAACTGCCGGTCGGTATAGAAACCAGAAACAGCAATTACCTGACCCGGGAATACTTTGAATTCCTTTATTCAAGCAGGATTTCCCATGTCTTTTGTGAGAAGCAGTATATGCCCCACGTTTTTGATGTTTACAGTGAGTATAAAGACTTGATAAGCGGTAAAAGTGTTATAAGGCTTCTGGGCGAAGACAGGGCGGAAATAGAAAGGAAAAGCGGAAAAAAATGGGACAGGATAGTTAAAGAAGTGCCCACCAAAGATAAGATAGTTTCCATGTCGCTGGATATGAAGAACAGGGTTATTATCAATGTCAATAACCATTATGAAGGCTCAGCCCCCCTGACCATAGACTGCCTGAAGAAGATGTTCAAGGACAGGGGTGTCACTGTAAGCTAGAGAACTTATAAACATGTATTTTTAGCAAATATCATAATTAGCAGGAATAAAATTTTTTACCTGTTGATTTAAATTTTTTTATGGTAATATTAATAATTATGATATTTTATTATAAGTATCATTAAATCTAAAAGAATCTGGAGGTAGGATTATGGAATGGTTTCTGAAAGTAATCAGGCAGTATGCAGATTTCTCAGGCAGGGCAAGAAGGAAGGAATACTGGATGTATTTCCTGTTCTATATCATTTTCTATCTGGTACTCTTCGCCATTGACATGGTACTCAAAATTGGAATATTAGCACTAATCTACGCCTTGGCACTGCTAATACCAAGCATCGCAGTATCCGTAAGAAGACTCCATGATATTGGAAAAAGCGGCTGGTTTATATTGATAGCCCTTATACCTGCAATCGGGGCAATTATTCTGCTTATCTTTATGGTTACAGACAGTAATCCCGGTGATAATCAGTACGGTCCTAATCCCAAGCAGACAGCATAAGCCAAACTTAAGGGCTTAAGAAGAATCATGCATCAGGCTTTTTCTCTGAGCAGAAACCGGTAGGGAAAGTCTTTTGCATAGCCAGCATATTCTATGTTGACCCTTTTGCAGGCCTCTATTTCAAAAGATAGAGTATTCTGGGGAATTGCAACAAACAGCTCAGAGCCTGTAAGATCAATTCCATAATGGGACATGTTTATACCCATGGCCTGGCTAAGTTTTCCGGGGCCGTTGGCGAGCCGTGCAATATTGTCTGTTTTTCTTCGGACTTTCATAAGTTCTATGCCTGATATGGGTCTTATTGCTCTTATAAGTACAGCCTCAGGTGAACCGGCTTTTCCGGTAGTTATATTGAAACAAAAGTAAATACCGTAAATCAGGAATATATATGCAAGACCGCTCTGGCGGTATTGTACGCTTACTCTTTTTGAATTTATCTTATAGGAATGGGAAGCAGGATCGTTTAAGCCGGTATATGTCTCTGTCTCTGTAATAATTCCTGAAGTTGACCCCTGAGCAGAATTATGTACCACTTCCATTCCCAGAAGAGATCGGGCAACGGTTATAGTATCCGTTTCATAGAATTGCCTGGGAAGGGCTTTAAAGATCCTTGTAAAATCAGTAACCATGGCAGAGTGAAATTATGTCGACCTGTTCTGGCTGATGACTGCTTATTGTTTTCAGCGCTTCCCCGATGGTTGTGCCTGATGTGTAAATATCATCGAATAATAGTATCCTCTTGTCCATTATGCAGTATCTGCATGCATAAAAAGCTCCTTCAAGCTGAGCGCGCCTTTCCTGGAGGGACAGGTTATAAAGGGGCCTGGTATACCTTTTTCTTCTTATTATCCTTTTAATCAGGTCTAGATGCTTCTCTTCCAGAAGGTATTTTAGAAGGAATTCATTCTGGTCAAAACCCCTGATCAGGTATTTTTTTAAATAATGGGCCGGTATATAGGATATTATATCAGGGTCGTTTTCTTTGACAATCCCATTTAAGATTACAGAAAAAATTTCTTTAAATACCGGGCCAAGGTCTCGGTGTTTTTGGAATTTCAGGAGGTGTATCAGCCTTTTTGTCTTTCCTGTATAGGTTGAAAAATATTTTATCCTGTACCTTTCATAAGAAATCTCTCTTGGGTGCGGAAAGACCATCTTTTTGAGATCATTAAGGCAATTATCGCAGATATTTGAAAATTTGTCCGTCAAAATACCGGCATTGCAAATATAGCAACGGGGAGGCAGGAGAATGTTAATCAGTTCCCTGAAATTTCTCATTTCTGGTGATAGGGATGATTTGTTAAAATGCACTGGACCCTGTAGAGCTGTTCCAGCAGCATTAATCTTGCAATAAAATGATTGAAGATCATGTCGGATAGACTTATTTTAGCGTAAGATTCAGGCATGTTGACCGGCAAATTTCCCTGATCATCCCCGATATAAAAAAAGATGTTTTTATAGTTTGATTCAAGGGCAATTATAAGATCTGAAAATGCCTCAGTATTATATCTTCTACCTTTCTGGGCCATTACAATATTATAGGAATGCGCTTCTTTTGCAATTTTGGATAAATTTGGAGGAAGCGAGGAATGGATAGTGTACAGCACAGGATTCAGCCTTTTTTTCATCATGAGCAGGTATTTTTTTTCATTATCACTGTATGGTGATTTTTCCTTTTTCATCTGGGATATAATACATATTTTCATGTTTTTTTTAGTATAATATATGGGAAAAATCTTGTCAAAATGAAACTTAAAGTATAAGAAAAACGTAATAATTAGACTATAAAATGAGTTTTTTTCGAGGATAACATGAAACCGATTTTAGTGATTATTCTTGTTTTTTTAATACCGTTCCTTGCGGCAGGACAGGAAGTCCTTGAGCTTTCCATCGAAGAGGCCGTGGAAACCGCCATAAAAAATAATGACCTCATAAAAGCTGAGAAGTTCAAAATAAAGGAGGCGGAAACCATCAAAGCAGAAGCCTTTTCTCATTTCCTTCCAAAAGTGGATGCAGCAGTTATGAAGCTCTTAAAAGAAAAACCAATGATTGTTGAGTTTCCTTCTATGGTCCCGGGAGACCCCCCTTCAAGAATGGAGCTTAGCTTTACGAGAGATTACACGGTTGCCTTCCAGGCCAGCCAGCCCTTATTCCTTGGAGGGCAGATCTTTTATAACTGGAAGATAGCTGATAAAAATCTTGAGCTGAGTAATCTGAAGTACCAGGAACAGCTGGATAACCTTGTTTTTCAGGTAAAGAGCACCTATTATCTCTGTTTCATTTTTGAAAAGGTGCTTGAAGCAGTCAGGGAGGGTTTGGAGCTTTCGCGGGAGCATTTTGAAAAAGTGGATTCATTTTATAAGGCTGGTACTGCTACTTACCAGGAATGGCTCAGGGCCAAGGTACAGCTCTCAAACCTGGATCCTGAACTTCATCAGGCTGAAAGCAATTTAATTAGTGCATTTAATACCCTTAAGCTTCTCCTTGGGGTACAAAGTGATATAAAACTTACTTCACGGCTGAACACGGAAGGCGATTTAATTCTGGATGCTGACAGGTACAGAGATAAAATTAATGCCAATCTGCAGCTGATTGGTATCAAAAAGGCCATAGATATGGCTGAGTACCAGAGGAGGATATCCTGGGGTGATTATCTGCCAAAGCTGTCTATATCTATGGATTACAGCCTTGGGTCCGATGAATTTAAATTCGGCAGAGGTTACTGGGATGAGAACTACAGCATAAATCTTAACATACAGCTAAGCATTTTTGACGGCTTTGCAAAGCATGCCAGGCGCAAAAGGGCTGATTACAGCATAAAGGCATTGGAACACCAGTCGATTTTCTATGAAAAAAGCATAAAAAACGAGCTGGATCAGCTATTAAATGATATTGAGACATCTATTAAAAAGACAGGATCCTACAGGGATAACCTGGAGGATTCAAGGGAATCGGTGAGGGTGTCCCGGCTTTACTATGAGGAAGGGCTTATTACCAGCTTTGAGGTTAATGCCTCAAATCTGGATTATACCAGGGCCAGGATAAACTACCTGAATGCAGTTTATGATTATTATATTTCAGTATTCAAGCTTGAAAAACTTATACCCAGAATTGATCAGTAAGGATGAAGACTATGAAAAGAATGACATTTTATCTGCTTATTCTCGCTTTTTTGATTTCCTGCGGGCAGGGAACAGATGATAAAGTTGCTGTGGAAAGGGACCTGCTTTATGTAAGAGTCAGGCCTGTAGAAAGGCAGGACATCAGAAGAACCATAAGTGTTTCCGGGCATACCAAACCATACCAGCTGCATAATATTGTACCCAGGCAGGGCGGAATTATAAAAGAGATCTATTTTGAGGTGGGAGACAGGGTAAAAAAGGGACAGCTGCTTGTTGATCTGGACAGGGATACTCTTATCATACAGAGAAAGAAGGCAGATGCCCAGGTTAATATGGCCCAGTCCAACTTTGATATTGCAAAATCAAATTATGAAAGAATGACAAGGCTTCATAATGAGAAAGCTTTATCGGATTCCCAGCTGGAGAATGCTGAGAATGCCTACAATAATGCACAAGCCAGTCTTAAAATGGCAAATGCCTATATGGAGGAGGTAAACCAGGCTATCAGGGATTCACAGCTTTATGCACCGGCTGATGGTTTTATCGCCAGCAGGCCTTTTCAGCCGGGTGACTATGTCAGCTCGATGATGGGTAATGTACCTGTCCTTGTTCTGCATGAGATAGACAGGCTTAAGATACAACTAAATGTTTCAAAAAACCATATCGGCTTTGTGAAAAACGGTCAAAGGGTCATTTTGGAAAAACTGAACAAAGAAGGTACAGTGTTCAGCGTCGGTGTTTCTGCTGACCCGTCCTCAGGCAGTTTTCCCGTGGAGGCAATGGTAGATAACCAGGATAATATGCTTAAGCCTGGCATTACAGTTTCTGTGTCCATAGTAATTGATGAAAGAAATGACGCAATCGCTGTTCCCAAGGAAGCCCTATATGAGCAGGAATATATATATGTTGTGAAGGATAATATAGTTTCAAAAAGAAAGGTCAAGCTGGATTTCGAAGGGGACAGCTATTATACGGTATCTAACGGTATAAACGTATCTGAAACCGTTGCTGTGGACAACCTTTATGCTTTGCAGGATAATATGCGGGTTATGGTGGATTAGGAAGTGAACATTCCATCTGTTTCAGTAAAGCACAAAATTCCGGTTTTCATGCTGATTATGATACTCATCGTCATAGGCAGCATCAATTTTTTTGATATAGGACTTGATCTTTTCCCGGAGATTGATTTTCCGGCCGTATCGGTAGTGACCACCTATTCAGGAGCTTCCTCAGAAGAGGTTGAACAGACTATCACTAAGTATATTGAACAATGGGTAAGCTCTGTCCAGGCTGTAAAAAAGGTAACATCGATATCCCAGGAAGGCATATCTGTGGTAATGATAGAGTTTGACTGGGATACGAACATGGACTTTGCCGCCCAGGATGTAAGGGAAAGCATTGCCATGTTCGAGAGCTTCCTTCCGGATAATGCATCAAAACCAATGGTCTACAAGTTCAATCTATCTGATATGCCTATTATCATGTACGGCATCACGGGTAATATGGACCTGAACACACTGCAGGATTACGTTGAGGACAATCTTATTATGCGATTCCAGAGGATTGACGGAGTTGCATCTGCCCAGGTTTTTTCCGAGGCTAACAGAGAGATAATGGTTAAACTTAGCCTTTCTGCCCTTCAATCCTATAATGTCACCATTGACCAGGTCATGGGTGCCATAGCTGTTAATAATACCAACGCCCCTGCGGGCTATATACAGGAGTCTCACAGGGAGTTTATACTCAGGACCATGGGTGAATTCAAGGAACTCAAGGATATTCAGAATACCGTAGTTGGCATGAGCAATTACGGTGTACCAGTAAGGATCAGGGATATTGCCGATGTTGACTGGGGGGAAAGGGATAAAAGGAGCAGAATGAGCATAAACAGTGAAGACGGACTTTTTATGATGGTCAGCAAAAGCTCTAATGCCAATACAGTGACGGTCACAAAAAGGGTTATTGAACTCGTTGACAGGATTGAGAAGGATAATCCCTATGATTTGAAATTCCATACCTTTTTTGACCAGAGCAGGGCCATATCCATGATAATAAGCAAAACTACAGGCAATATCCTTGTGGGGGGTATTCTTGCAGTAGTAATCCTCCTGGTTTTCCTTGGTTCCATTAGGCCTACCCTTATTATTGCCTTTTCCATACCCCTTTCCATTGTAGCTACATTTCTTGCCATAAGGCTTGCAGGATACACCTTTAATATGATTACAATGATTGGCCTGGGCCTGGGAGTAGGTATGCTGGTAGACAATTCCATTGTTGTTCTTGAGAACATTTTCAGGAATGTAGAAGACGGCAAACCCATCCATGATGGAAGCATTGATGGTGCCAGCGAGGTAGGTATGGCGATTACCGCTTCAACCTTTACCACAGTCGCCGTGTTTTTCCCTATGATACTGGCAAAAGGCATAACGGGAAAACTGATCAGGCCCATGGCACTTACCATAACTTTCAGTCTGCTTTGTTCGCTTTTTGTGGCAATTACAATTATTCCCATGTTCTCTGATTTATTTTTAAGGAAAATCAACAGGGATCTCCTTCTCAAAAACAGAAAATTTGAGATGATGGGGCTCAGGGAATTCTATATAAGGATTCTGTACAGGGTTCTGCATAATCGTGGCAAGTTCGTAGCGGGCGTTATGCTTCTATTTGCTTTATCGCTGGCAATAGTCCCTTTTATCGGGACGGAATTCATGCCGAAAATGGACAGATCAATGATACTGATGAAGGTATCACTTCCCATTGGAACCAGGCTTGAAGAAACCGTAAAGGTGCTGAATATGCTGAGTGAAAGGTTCAGCAGTCTTCCCGGCGTTATAGCTGTATCTGAGCAGGCAGGCATAAATGAGGAATATGCCCAGGATGCTGCCAATGAGATGTCCCCAAGGGGACCTTATGAGGGGACTATGTGGCTGTATCTGGAAGAAATGGGCAAAAGGCCCTACAGTGACCTGCAAATGGTTGATATGGTGGAGAAAAGCATGCCTGAGATGAATAATGTGAAGATAGAAATGATAGATATGGGACAGATGATGATGGGAGGCTCCACCTTCCCCATTGAGATAAAGGTTTTCGGAAAAGAACTTGACAGACTTAAGGACATCACGGACAGGATTGCAGAATCCATCAAAGGGGTGGAAGGGATCCGGGATGTAAGGACAGGCCTGCAGGAGGGCAAACCTGAGCTTCAGCTGGTTATAGACAGGGATAGGGCAAGCATTTATGGCCTCAGTTCCTACCAGATATCAAATATTGTGCAGATTGCTACAGTAGGCAAGGTTGCAAACCAGTTCAGGAAAGACGGTGAAGAGTGGGATATACGTGTTATAATGGATAAGGAGGACAGAGACAGCCTCCATGATATTCTTCAGATACCCATAAATACAGCAGGCAGGAGCAGGATAATGCTTTCAACAGTTGCTGATGTTAGAGAAGGCACAGGACCTGTAAGAATAGACCGCGAAAATGATGTGAGGGTTGTTAAAGTCAATGCAAATATCTTTGAACGGGACCTTGGTTCAGTTGTCAGGGATGCCCGGGAGATTATAGACAGGGATATTTCCCCGACACTGAACGACGGATATGAGATTGTCTACGGGGGCCAGTATGAAGATATGGTGGACACCTTCATTCAGCTTTTCGGAGCTCTTGCCCTTGCTGTACTCCTGGTTTACATGGTTATGGCATCCCAGTTTGAGCATTTTTTATATCCCTTTATAATTATGTTTACAATTCCTCTTGCCTTTATAGGGGTAAGCTTTGCCCTCCTTTTTCTGGGCAGGCCGGTAAACCTTCCGGTTTTTGTTGGAATGATAATTCTTTGCGGTATTGCTGTTAATAACGGTATTGTGCTTGTCGATTACATAAACAGGCTTAGAAGGGAAAAGTATGAAGAGAGTTTCAAGGCTATAATTCATGTCTCTGCTGTGAGGCTGAGACCTATATTGATAACAGCCCTTACAACATCCATGGGAATGATTCCGATGATGCTTTCCAAGTCTGAGGGATCTGAAATGAGATCAGCCATAGCTCTGGTTATCATTGCAGGCCTTGCGACAACCACTTTCCTTACCCTGTTCTTTATCCCCTGCCTTTACAGCTTTTTCGGCAAGGTCAAGCCTGAGGAAATACCTGTTGAGGAGCTGGTTATTTAGGATCTTTTATGACTGCTTTCGAATTGAGCAGATTACAAAACCAAAGGCATTAAAACCTCAGTGAAAGACAGCTGAGGCCGCCATCAAGTTTTCTGTACTCTGAAACGTCTGCAACAAGGGTTTTATAGCCGGCATGATTAATCCTGTCCAGTGTTGACAAAAAACCAGCAGGCACAATAACTTTGCCATTTATAGACAGACTGTTTGCGGCATAGGACTCATTCTCATCAATAAGGATTTTTCTGTATTTGGAGAATAGTGGATTATCCATGAACTCAGCAGTCAGTACGAGGGTGTTATGATCAAGGAAGTTTACGGATGTTTTCAGGTGAAGGGACTTTTTGACCGGCACAAAAAATGATTCGATGCTGTATTTCTCTAGTATTTGTTTAAGCTGTAATGCTCCTTCATGGTTGGTTCTGCAGGAAAGGCCTATATAGCATCTGTCACGAGTTATCATAATGTCTCCGCCGTCCAGGGTTCCCGGGTCATGAATACTGTAAATGGAGTTATAATACTTTGAAAGGGCTTTTTTTGCTTCTTTTGCCTCTTCTTTGCGTGATTCAGTTCCTGGATTTGTAATTACAGCGCAGCAAGGGGTTAGAACTGCAGTATCTTCTATAAAGGTTGAATCAGGAAACTCAGGGCTTTCATCCAGGATGTCAACCATAAGGCCGCATTTTTCCAAAACAGATATATAAGCATCATGCTGTTTCATTGCGGTTTTATAATCCGGAACCAGGGATTTATCTTTTCTGAGGCCATTTATCATATTCCTGCATGGCCTTTTTACAATAGCTCTTGTGAACATGCTTTTCTCTCCCGGCCTGAAATATTTTCTCAGTTTTATACTGAAATTTTGTAATGTCAAGAAGAGACTTTAGGTATACTGGCTCCTGTAAAGCTCTGCATAAAAACCGCCTGTTCTGAGGAGGTGACGGTGGCTGCCCTGCTCAATTATCTGTCCCCTGTTCATGACCAGGATTATATCGGCGTTTTTTATGGTTGAAAGCCTGTGGGCAATTATAAAGGAAGTCCTGCCTTTCATCAGGTTTCTCATCGCATTCTGTATAAGGACTTCTGTTCTGGTGTCAACACTGCTTGTAGCCTCATCGAGTATAAGTATCGCAGGGTCTTTCAGAAATGCCCGGGCTATGGTTATAAGCTGTTTCTGCCCGGCTGATATATTGCTTCCTTCTTCGTTTATTATCGTACTGTAGCCATCGGGTAGGGTCCTGATGAAATGGTCCGCCTGGGCGGCCTTTGACGCTTTAAGTACGGCATCTTTCGAGGGATTGTCACATCCATAGGCGATATTATCATAAAGTGTTCCCTGGAATAACCAGGTGTCCTGAAGAACCATGCCGAAAATGGATCGAAGGATGTTTCTGCTTATATTTCTTATGTCAATTCCGTCTACCATAATTATGCCGCTGTTTATTTCATAGAAGCGCAGGAGAAGGTTTACCAGGGTAGTTTTCCCGGCTCCCGTGGGACCGACTATTGCAACTGACTGTCCTTTAAGAACCTGAAGGTTAAGGTCCTGTAAAAGCGGTTTTTCAGTTTCATAGGAAAAATAGAGTTTTTTTATCTCAACATGGCCCATGAAAGACCCTGGAGATATCCCAGTTTTTTGACCAGCAGAGTAATTATCCCTGCGTTCTTCAGTCTCGTCCAGAACCTCAAAAACCCTTTCAGCTGATGCAATGGTTGACTGGATTATGTTTATTATCTGGGATACCTGTATAACTGGCTGGCCAAACTGCTTGGAGTACTGAATAAAAGCCTGTATATCGCCTATGGGAATTTTCCCGGCTGCTACCAGGATGCCTCCGACGACGGCAATAATAATATAGCCCAGATTATTGATAACGTGCATAAGAGGCATTACCAGCCCGGAAATAAAGTTTGCCTTCCATCCCAGTTGATTAAGCTCTTCATTGTAAACAAGGAATCTTTTAAGAGATGATTGTTCTCTTCCAAAAGCCTTTACTAACTCATGACCCGTGATCATTTCCTCTACATGTCCGTTCATTTGTCCCAGGACTTTCTGCTGGCGAACAAAGAATCTCTGGGATTTTTTTGCAATTGTCCTTGTCATGAGAATACTCAGCGGGAGTACAACTATGCTCACTATTGTCAGGAGAGGACTGATTATTATCATCATCAGTATAACCCCTGCCATGGAGAATCCTGCAATTACGAGTTCTGTAATGCTCTGCTGCATAGTGTTGGCAACTGTGTCCAGGTCATTGGTCACACGGCTGAGAATATCACCATGGCTATGTCTGTCAAACCAGCTTATTGGCAGCCGGTGGAGCTTGTCAGTTATATCCTTTCTCAGGGTAAAGGTTGTTTCCAGTGATACACTGGCCATAATATAAGACATTATATACCTGAAAGCAGAGCTGAGCAGGTACAGCACCGTCAGGGCAATCAACACCTTATATATAAGACTGAAATCAAGGCTCCCCGGGTTTCCTTCGCTGACGCTTGCCCGAAAAAGCTCCGTTATAGCCAGACCCATTATTTTTGGTGCGGCAATGGTAAAAACTGTGCTCAGTATAGCAGTAAAGGCAACAAGAAAAAGCCTTGTTTTATGGGGTTTTAAATAACTGGACAGGCGTTTCAGAGTTCTGCGGGCATCCTTTGCCCTTTCCACCGGAGCTGCAAGGGCAGCTCCGGGACCTCCCCGGGGCCGGCGGAAGGGAAGGGCATCGTATTGGCCCGACCTGTTTTTATCCCTTTCCATATTCCTCCTCGCCATCCAGCTGGGATCCCAGGATTTCCTGATAAACACGGTTTGTTTTTGCAAGCTCTTCGTGAGTCCCAATGCCGGATATCCTGCCTTCATCCAGGACAATTATCCTGTTGGCGGCCATGGCACTGCTTACCCTCTGGGTTACCATCAGGACTATGCTGTTCCGGGTGTATTCAATTAGCTGGTTCCTTAAATTCCTTTCTGTCCATGCATCCAGGGATGAAAAACAGTCATCAAGCAGATAAATATCCGGTTTTCTGACAAGAGCCCTGGCTATGGCAATCCTCTGCCTCTGCCCGCCTGAAAAATTGGTTCCGCCCTTAGAAGATTCAGTTTCAAGGCCTTTTTGCGATGATATTATAAAATCCTTTATCTGAGCTGTTTCCAGGGCCTTTAAAATATCCTTTTTATCAATATCCTCATTGCCGTAACGAATATTTTCATCCACTGTACCTGAGAACAGGAAAGACTTCTGGGGAATATAGGCGATAGATTTTCTCAGCTGAGCTAAAGAGAGATTTTTAATATCAATACCTCCAATACTGATGATGCCGGATTCAGGGTCATAGAAACGCAGTATCATTTTAAGAAGGGACGTTTTACCAGACCCGGTGCCCCCAATAATAGCTATGAAGTCACCAGGCCTGCAATCAAAGGATATTTCGCATAATACAGGGCTCTCAGCACCGTGGTAGCGGAAAGAGACCTTGTCAAAACTTAGTTCGTTATTCTCCGGGAAAGGTGCGGGATTTAAGGAGCAACTGATACCTGGTTCAAGCATCATTACTTCCTCTAAACGCTTAAGAGAAACTGATGCCTGTGGTATTCTCAGAATTATCATGGAGACCATAACCAGAGCAAACATTATCTGGCCTACATATTGTATGAAAGCCATTAGAGAGCCAACCTGCATGTCCTGTAGGGAAACACGCTTTGACCCGAACCAGAGTACAAGAACGATCCCGAGGTTCAGGATAAGAGATATATAGGGCATCAGAAGAGCCATTAGTCTTCCCACGCTCAGCTGAGTATCAGCAAGATCCCTGTTAGCCCGGTGGAAACGCTCCTGTTCGTATTTCCTTCGATTGAAGGCCCTTATTACCCTTAATCCAGAGAGGTTTTCTCTTGTAATTCGGTTGATGACATCTATCTTGGACTGGATTGCCTTAAACAAAGGCATGCCTTTCAATACAAACAGCAGGATTGATACAGCAAGGACAGGCATGGTAATCCACAGAATTGAAGAAAGACGCGCATCCTGGGTTACGGCCATGAATATGCCTCCCACCATGAGCAGAGGAGCTCGGAGCATTATTCTAAGAGACATGAGCATTACATTCTGTACCTGCATTATATCATTGCTGACTCTGGTAATAAGGCTTGATGCGCCGAAACGGTCCATGTCAGCCATTGAAAATCCCGTAATTTTTTCAAATAGATCCCCGCGCATTTTTGTGCCGGTTTTAACGGCCACTTTTGCGCTGAGATAGCTTGATACAAAGGAGCTGAGCATTCCGATTAGATTTATGCCGAGCATAATCAGCCCCAGTCTCAGTATGAAAGGAATATCACCATTGGCTATGCCCTGATCTACAATGATGCTCATTATCCTTGGAAGAGAAAGCTCCGCCATAGCCCGGATAAGCACAAAAAGCATTATAATGGCTATGGCAGCATAGCTTGGCCTTAAATATCGGTAAAGAAACTTCATGCAGGGGCCCTTTTCAGTCGGTGGTATTTGCTTTCTGGTGATTATGTTTATATTGGCGTATTTGTCAATATTTAAGCATTGGAAAGGTGATAAAAGGGATCTGCTTAGACATGACGGACTTTTGCAGGGGTTTCAGTAATCTATTTTTTTGGTATAAATTCAGATTTCACTACCTTTCCAGAATTTAAGGGACTATGGAGTTTAATTGCAGGATATCTTGTTTCAGAATACAGAGTTATTTGTAATTATCTGACCACACATACAGAAATGGGTTGAGCTGTAATTATTACATTTTAACCTGGTTAGCTGCCAGGCTGTAAGATGTTTATTCCTTAAAAAGCATCAGAAAAAATTAAGAACCGCTGATAATAAAAGGTAATATTATATTATTCTCCGGGTAAGAAAAATGCACCGGCCCAAAGCTTTTCCAGATTGTAATAATCCCTGGATTCTTTAATAAATATGTGGCAAATGACATCGATATAATCAATAAGTATCCATTTGCCGTTTGAGAATCCTTCCATACTGTAAGGCTTTATTCCGAAGGATTCGCGTATACCGTTTTCTATGTGATGAGCAACGGCCTGGGCCTGCTTTTCTATGTCTGTGTGACAGATTATGAAATAATCTGTATAACCTGCAAGCTCTTTTAAGTCCAGACAAGACGCGTCTTTGCCTTGTTTTTCATTGATCAGGATTAAAATTTTTTCTTTTATCTGCTCTGCTGTAAATTCCATCAAATAGCGAATTACTCCTGTAATTATTGATAAAGTCTGTTATTTAAAATATAATCCTCAATTCCCGGAGGAACAAGATATTTTATTGAAAGCCCTTTTTTTATTCTTTCTCTGATCATTGAGCTTGATATATCCAGGGGAAGATTATCCATGAAGTAAATTCCGGTTTTGCTGTTCCCAGGGACAAATTTCCTGAAGGGGAGTATATTGTAATATTTTTGGAATTTTTTAAAGAGATTCTCCTCTCTGCCATACATGGGCCTTGTAATAATTAGGAAATTACACATATCAAGTATTTCCGGGTATTTTTTCCAGGTCTTTATTAGAAGAAAAGCGTCGGTTCCAAGAATGAAGAATAAATGGGCTGGTTTTATGGAGTATCTTTCAAGAAAATGGCTTATGGTAATATATGAATAGGATATCTCCTCATTGTCGATTTCAAAGGTGCTGATCTCAGCTTTCTCTATATTTTGCAGGGCCGTGTTAAGCATGTGAACCCTGTGCATTCCTTCAATCAGTGAGAGGCTGTCCTTATGGGGAGGTATCCTGGTAGGGATAAAAAAAACCTTCTTAAAAGGCAGGATGGCAAGTATATCGGTTATAACAAGCAGGTGGCCTATATGAGGCGGGTTGAAACTGCCCCCGAAGAGGCCTGTAAGCATGTTTTCCATTAACAGCCGCCTTTATTTTTCAGGCTTTCGAGAATTATCCCGGTGTATGTCAGAAGTTTGTCAATACCTGAAGCATCTTTACAGGATATGGGACAGAAGGGCAAACCTGCTTTCTCGAGCTCTTCTTTAATTTTTGCCATTTCTGAAGAATCAAGCAGATCCGTCTTGTTTACGGCATAGACCTGCTCTGTATCCTTTAATTTTGGATTCCAGCCATAGAGTTCGCTGTTTATCTGTTTAATTTTTTCCAGCAGGCTTTTACCCTGTTTGACAGCGGAACCGTCGATCATGTGCAGTAAAACCCTGGTTCTCTCCACATGTTTTAAAAATCTGTTGCCCAGGCCCATACCCTGGGAGGAGCCTTCTATTAAGCCAGGTATATCAGCAAATATTACGGGTATGCTTCCTATCTCACATACTCCCAGGTGAGGGCTGAGAGTTGTGAAGGGATAGTCAGCAATCTTTGGCCTTGCATTGGAGATTATGGATAGAAAAGAGGATTTACCGGCATTGGGAAAACCTATTATACCAATATCAGCTATTATATAGAGGTCCAGAAGGACATCCAGTTCAGTACCTTTATTCCCCGGGGTGCAATTTTTAGGTGTTGTGTTTTCCGGTCCTGCAAAAAATTTATTTCCCCGGCCTCCTGAACCGCCCTTTAATATTACTGTATTCTGCCCTGATTCAGTTATATCAGCCAGCATCCTGCCGGTTTCGGTATCTATTATCTTTGTTCCGCATGGTACCCTGATTATGATATCCTGACCTGTTCGGCCTTTTCTATATCTGGATTTACCTTTTTGCCCGTCCTCTGCAGAAAACCTTTTTCTATATCGGAAATCAAGCAGGGTAAACAGGGACGGGTCAGCCTGGAAAATAACATTTCCACCCGATCCGCCGTCTCCTCCGTCAGGGCCTCCTTTTGGATTTTGCTTGGTACGAAGAAAGCTGACACAGCCGTTTCCCCCATTCCCGCTCTTGATGGTTATGCTGACAGTATCTATAAACATCAGATATACAGAGATACTGGACTTAATTGGAGGTTATGACGGATATGAACCTTCTTCCTCCAAAATGCTTTGAAAATCGTACTGTTCCAGTTATCTTTGCAAAAAGTGTATCATCGGAACCTTTGCCTACATTCTCGCCTGGATGGAATCTTGTTCCTCTCTGCCTTACCAGTATTGATCCGCCGGTTACGAACTCCCCGTCAAACCTTTTTACTCCCAGACGCTTGGAATGGCTGTCTCTCCCGTTCTTTGAGCTTCCGACTCCTTTTTTATGTGCCATGGTTCAAGCCTCCTTGTTAATGCTTTATATCTGTAACCAATAAATGTGTAGTAAGCTGTCTGTGTCCCATCTTCCTGCGGTACTTCTTCCTTTTCTTATACTTACCCACAACAATCTTTTTATCTTTTCCCTGAAAAACAATCTTTGCCTTAATCTTTGCAGATTCTATATAGGGCTTTCCAATCTGTATGTCCTTGTCTTCTTCAATGATTGCCAGAACCTTGTCCAGCTCTATAATATCACCCTTACTGCCTTCAAGTTTCTCAACCTTCAGTAATTCTCCCTGTTTTGCCACATATTGCTTTCCGCCTGTTAATACTACTGCATACATCTTAAACTCTCCCAGAATATAGTATTTGAGTATTTAGAAATACCTATATTGACCAATAAATCATATTTGTCAAGTAATTTCATTAAATTTTAATAATCCAATATTTTAAATAAATCCAATAAATTGGACTATTCCTTCAGGGCAGTTGCAAATCCAACAGCCAGTGAAGCTGTGTGGGATATGGATATATCTATTGATGCTATGCTCAAAATATTATAATATTCAAGGGCTTTACCCTTTAAAACTAAATACGGTTTGCCTTCGGTATTGTTCAAAATTTCAATGCAGTTTATGGGTACCGGTCCGAAGATACCCTTTCCCAGCACCTTAAGAACTGCCTCCTTTACAGCAAATCGCCCGGCAAATTTCTCAGCATAGTTTGCCTTAAAAGATCTGCAGTAGCTAATCTCTTGCAGAGTAAATATACTTTGAAGGGCTTCTTCCCTTCTCCTGTCGACCAGTTTTTTTATCCTTATTATTTCTACTATATCGACTCCGCACACTATATTCATAACACAATCCAAAATATTGAATAATTACACTCAAGGAAATAATATATAAATCCCGTAAAATGGTCAAATTAATAAGTGTTTTAACATGGCACAAATATTGCTTTATCTTATAGATAAGAAATTATAAAAGGAAGTGGAATAAAATGAGCGAAAAAGATCTGATTAATCTCATAAAGGATGGCAATGAGTCTTATTTTACCGAGCTGGTAAACAGGTTTTCAAACCTGGTTAGAAAGGTTATAGGAAGGCTTATAAGGGATCCTGAGGTTCTTGAGGAGTTGACCCAGGAGGTCTTCCTAAAAATATACAACAGTATTGATAGATTTGATACGGATTACAGGTTTTCAGGGTGGATAGGAATAATTGCCAGGAATACAGCAATAGATTATTTAAGGAAATACAACAGATATGACCAGGTTTATTTTGAGGATTATCCCGGTTATGATTTCAATATCAGCAGCCAGAAGGATGATAATGTTTACCAGTTTATTGAGAAGAAGCAGCTGTCCTCATTTCTAAAAGCCAGAATAAATGAACTTCCTCAGAAATACAGAAATGTACTAAACCTCAGGTATTATGAGGATAAAACCTATGAAGAAATTAGCGATATAATAGACAAACCCATGGGTACCGTAAAAAACAGAATTTTCCGTGCAAAGGAACTCCTTAAGGAAAAACTGATGAAACCTCAGCATCATTCTTTTGTTGAGGAAATGATTGCATAAATCAAAAACCCTCTGTATATTGTTTATAAAATATGCGGAGGGTTTTCTTATATGAAAAGGAAATGTTGCCTACTTGCTTTAATTGTTTTATTGTTTATTCCTGCCTTCATTTACTCCGGTCAAAGGGATGAAAAACCTGCAAACGACGGCATCTCAAAAGAAATCAGAGTTGACGAAGATCTTTATATTAAGGAAGATATTGAAAAATTCAGGGATAAAGAAAAAAAGGTCATAAATAGAATCAGTTTCTCCGGAGGCAATATCATAATAACACCCAGTCCCAAGAAGGGATATTTCTACGGCGGTACCTTCTGGTATGAAACGGTTTTCCATTCACCCCTATTTGAAATAGCGGATAAAAGGGATGCCTATGTGGTTAATCTCAGGCAGAGGAAATCAAAGGTCTACATATTTCCAAGCAATCAGAGGAGACCCATATGGAAATACAGTTTTCCCTGTGATATATCTGCTGAGCTGGATATAAGTCTGAGCGGGAGTAATACTATGATAGAATTAGGCGGTTCCCTCGTTGAGAATATAAATATAAGCGCCAGGGGGCAGGAGACGGCTTTAATGTTTTCGGAACCCGTAAAAGGGATGATACATGAGGCTGTTATATCTGTTGATGTCGGGAAACTTTCAGTCCTTGACATCCTGAACTCAAATACCGCTTACATGAAGATGAACCTGTCCTCAGGTTCATACTTCATGGATTTCAGCGGTAAGGCTGACAAGCTGAAAGAAAGAACTGTGGATATTACCCTTAATTTTTCGAAGCTGGATATAAGTCTATCCGATGATGTGGGTTATGAGATATATACATCAACCCTGGTCCATATATCTGCTCCGGATCTTGTTAAAAATGAGGATTATCACCGAACTCCGGGTTTTGAAAAGGCGGAAAGAAGAATATACATCAATATCAGGGGAGTTGGAGGCAAGGTCAACATAATATATTAATAGTCCCTGCTGGAATAATGGGTATAAATCAAGGTAATAACAAGAACACTATCAGCGGTTTGTTCCATTTTTCAGATGAACAGGGATTGAAAGAATGAAAAGAGCGCCCTTCCCGAAGGGTTCCTGACAGGACAGTTCCCCGCGCATGTATTCAGCAAATATTCTTGAAAGGTAAAGGCCGAGGCCTGTTCCCGAACTGTTTTTTGAAAGGGCACTGAACAGCTCTTCCCTGTTCTCCCGGTTAATGCCCATGCCATAGTCCCTGAAAGCAATTTTGAGAATCATTTCTTCGATGCTTATGTCTATATTAATCTGTGATTGTTCTGGTGAGAACTTTAGTGCATTATGAATCAGGTTAAAAACTACATGCCTGAAAAATTCCCTGTACTGACAAACGGTAAAATCCCTGTCCGTATCATCCTTGAGGATTATATCCATATTTTTTCCCCTAAACTCCATACTTCTAAGGAGTATATCCTTTATTTCGACTATTTCAGCAAAAGGATTGAATTCGACTGCAGAGCTGTGCCTGAAGGATACCGAATCCAGAAGACTGTAGATCAGGTTTTGTATGCGGCATATTTCCAGCTCAATACCCTCAAGATACTCGCTTATTTCATTTTTGGTATGTTTACCCATTTTTAGCAGATCAATATATCCAGTTATTCCGTTAAGAGGATTTCCTATTTCATGCGCAATGGAGGAGGATATTTTTCCAACAAGTGAAAAACGCTCAGAACTTAAAAGCTGAGACTGGGCTTCATTCAGCAGTTTATTGGAATTCTCAAGCTCCCGGATTTTATTCAAAAGGGCACCCTGGGCATCTTTCAGCCTGCTGCTCATAATCCTCATTTTTTCATATAAAATTCCAAATTCGTCTTTCTGGAAATTGCAGGGCGAATCATTGCTGAAATTTGATCCGGTTATATTGTCTGCCATCACTCCAAGGGCATTTATGGGTTTTATTATGCTGGTATTAATTAAAATAAGAATCATTACAAGAAGCATGGATACCTGCAGGACTATGATCCCAGCAATAGGCCGGGAAAGAGGAGTCAGATCAAAACTGCGGGTTCTGTGTTTTATATAGGCATACAGAGTTTTATTCCTGTAGCGGAAGGCATAAAGGGTTTCGGTATCTTTATTTGATTTCCTGCTTTGAATCCTGCTGAGGCCTTCCTTATGCCTCTCATCGTAGTTAATGCTGTATCGTTTAAATATATCATATCCTGTTGATGATAAAACAGGGTTAGTATGCCGGTCGATGACTGCAATTTCTGCATTATATAACGATGAGAAAGTGATAACTGCTGTTGAGAACCTCTGGATATAATCTCTGTTGCTTTGCATATCCTCCACAAGAAGCCTCAGGTTTTCATCTAAAAAATCTGTGACTGCAGAATTTGTCCTGTTTTCATCATAGTGGCTGAATATACGGTATAGAAGTATATTAAATCCGAAAAGAATGATGAGCATAAGGGGTATTATATGCAGGCTGAGTTTTTTTCTAAGCTTCATTTACAGATACAGTATCCTCCTTGATTTATAAAGAATTACCAGGAAGAAAGGCCCTCCCATGACCGATGTAAGTACTCCCACAGGTATTGAGGCGGGATGGATAACAGATTTTGCAAAAAAATCTGCAAGAAGAAGGAAAATACCCCCTGCAATAAAGGAAAAGGGTATGAGCTTCCTGTGATCCTGGCCTGTAATCTGCCTCGTTATGTGGGGGACAATAAGCCCAACAAATCCAATGGGCCCTGTAATGCTTATAATAGAAGCTGTAAGGAGGGATGCTGTAATAAATATGTTTTTTTGAAGGCGGGCCACATTTACTCCCCTGCTCTGGGCTATCTCATCACCAAGACAGACAAGGTTCAGGTCTTTTGAACTAAGGAAAATATACAGTGTAAACATTAAAACAAAAGGCAGGGTGAAATAAACATTATTGAATGTTACAGCCTCAAACCCTCCCATCATCCATCGTATCATCATGGCGGACTGTGTAAAATCGGCAATATAATGTATAAAAAGGATTAGGCCCGAGAAAAAGAAGCTTAGAGATATTCCGGACAAAAGGAGTGTGGCGATGGTAAAACGGCCCTTTATCCTGGATATCCTGTAAACAGCCAGTATGGTAAAAACCCCTACTGCCATGGAAAAGGGCATTGAAAGCCCCGAGAGTCTCAGTTTTATGGCTATCACAGCTCCAAAAGCGCTCCCGCTGGATACTCCAAGGGTATAAGGGGTAGCCAGGGGATTTTTAAGGAGGCTCTGAAAACATAAACCTGCTAATGTGAGGGCTCCTCCGGTTATGATCACCATGATAAGCCGGGGCATCCTTATTTTATAGATTATATTGACGGTATGGGGATCTTTATAGTCTATATGACCCGCAAGAAGGTAAATTCCTGAGATCAGGAACAGCAGGGAGAACAGAATGGCATAGGATAAGACTGTTTTCTTTTTCATTGCTATTCCTTTATGTAAAATAAGCCCTTTTCTTCCCTTATTCCTGTATTGAAAACCTCTTCCAGGACTTCCCGGCGGAGGACGGCGTCTCTGGAATTGAAAATATAACCCCCCTGTTCTGGAAAACAGAGAATATAGTCTGCCAGCATTGAAGCAAGGTTTATATCATGGGTGACAATGATTATCAGGTCGTATTCCTGCTTCCTGTTCCTGATATTCTTCATAAAAAGCCTGATATGCTTAAGGTCAAGATTGGAAGTAGGCTCATCAAACAGGATTATCCTGCTGGCCTGGGCTATTGAAGATGCTATAATGGTGAGCTGTCTTTCACCTCCTGAAAGGTCAAGAATGGACCGGTATTTAAGTTCCTCCAGTTCCCATTCCCTCAAAGCCCTTTCAATTTCCGACAGATCCCTTTGGCTGAGACTGCTGAAAATATTGGGCATATGTGGATACCTGCCAGTCTCAATAATACTGTAAACATCATAATTGAAATTCACATAAAAGTTCTGGGGAACATAGGAAATCATTCTTGCCAGTTCTTTAAAGCTGTAATCCTCTAAATCCCTGTTATAAAGCTCTATATTACCCCTGTCAGGATGGACCATTTTTGACAGAAGCCTCATAAAAGTTGATTTTCCCGAACCATTGGGTCCTAATATACCAAGGATTCTACCCCCGCCTATATCAATGGAGATATCCCTGAATACAGGGTTATCTCCATAACTGAAATAAAGGGATTTTATGCTGAAGATATTCTTTTCTACCATTGGCCTGCGCATATTCCTGTAAGTTTTATTTCACAAACATCTTCCATATTTGGCCGGATTAACAGAGAAGCAATATTACAGGTTTTTTTCAGGCTGAATGTGAGCCTTTCCCGTATCTCCGCCGTATCCCCCTGAATGTCAGCAAGGACAGTGAGGGTGTCCGATTCTGAAGGTGCTGTAAATAATCCATCAATATAAAATTCCATTTTCCCGGTTAAATTTGCCATCTGGGCCTTCTTATCAATTATATCCCTTTTGGGATATCTTACAGTAAACACCAGTGTAAGGAAATCCGCAGACAAGTCACATCGGAAATTCTTTGAAATAATCTGACCGTCCAGGGTATGTCCGAATTTATATTTTTCTCCCCAGAACTTTCGGTGATCTGAAAGTTTAATAGTATCCCGTTCATTACTTATAAAGGCGTTAAAGGGCGTTTTGCCACGCCCGGCCTTATTCTGTTGTGCAGGCTGTGTATTCCCCTCTGCTGTGCCGTAGAGCTTTTCATCAACGGTTATAACAGTAAAATCTTTTTCCCTGGCATAGGACAGAAAAATTATGGAATTGACCAGGGCAATATAGGCTGCAAGCAATATTAGACCTGTTTTAATAACCTTATCAGTGCTGCACCTTTTCAAAAAGAAAGCAAAGGCAAGTGACAGGATGGATATCAGACCGATGGATGCCAGAAAACCTGCAATATTTTCTTTTAACAGGTAAATATTAAATACTCTTGATAAAAAGCCTCTTTTGATCATCAGGGATAAACCTTCCAAAGATAATAAAAGCCTGCCTGAAAATGAAAGGGGGGTGTCTGGCCTGAGCTGGCCGGAATCTATAAGGGTTATGGATGACAAATAATAAAAAGTCAGCAGAGCGGTAGCAACTGCTGCCATCATGAAGGATAAAATGCCTTTTTTGCGAAAATAATCGTATAACCAGGAAAGACCGAAAGACAGGAATATGAGACTGCTGTAAAAGCGTCTCATACCGTACAAGGTTCCAGAAATCATATCAATTCTAAGGCTTATCTGCAGATACTCAAAAGCCATAATGAGTAGAAAAATAAGGCTGTAATTGATTTTCCTCAGTCCAGCAAAAAAACCTGCAAAAGCAATTATAAGCAGGGGTGTCAGGGTAAAAGCCCCGCAGGATGGATGGGTGAAGAATTTTAGAAAATTTGCTGAGATGCCATGAAAGAGGCTTCCGATATCCTCATGGGAAGAAAGGGTAAAATTTCCGTTCAGGACATAAAATGAAATCAGTTGAGGGCTTAATATGACTGCAAAGATAAATAAGCATACCAGAAGCATCCGAGGTTTTTTAAAGGCCTTAAGCCTGAAAAAATCGTACAGCGGTATTATCAGATAAATCAGGGCGTCATAACGGATTATTATCATCAGCGAAGAAAGGGCGCTGTAGATGTAGAAGCGTTCATTCAGCTTCATATCCCTGGCTGTAAAAGTAAAGACGAGGAGCAGAGTGAAAAAAAAGGATGTCATATGGGAAAAGGAAGGAATAAGGTATGAATATCCGAATATTACTGTTCCGAAAAATATAAAAATCGAGGCAAAAAAAGAGGAAAGTTGTGTAAAAAACCTTTTAAGCAGAAAAAAAAGAATAATATTGGAGGCCAGGCAGAGAAAAAAGGTCATGATAAGGTAATTGAAGTAGGTTGTCTGGCTGTATCCCGTATCTTCCGGCTGAGACCCGACAGCCGATGAAAAATTCTCAGCAAGGCAGGATACTGCAAACATGGGCATATAAACAAGGCTATGCCCCATGGGGAAGAGATTATTCCCGTACCCGTTATCATTAAGCTGGTTAACGCCGAGACTCCCCGGCATAAGGGAGTACTGGCTGTGCATCTGGATATCCCGGGTAAAGAAAATCGAATGTCCCCAGAAGGCATAAGGATACCCGTCCAGGAAAAGCTCAAACCTGAAAAACATAAAAAATGCACAGGCATGAACAATCAGAATAAGGATGACAAAATTACTGCTTTTGGTCTTTTCCATGCGAAACACTTATTAAAGGTAAATTACATGAGCCGATTATATAGCATTAAATGCTTAGTGCAATAATTAATTGCAGGGTCTGGGCATCCAGCATCAGGGCAGATACTTTAATTTCTTTACCATTTTAATTATAGCAATAACATCATAATAGAAGTCCTGCAGAAAGAGAAAAGTAATTAAAGGATACCTGTCAGTACTTATATTTATGACTATTTTTCCCCTGATGGACTTATTTTGTGCTTCAGTATCCTATGGGCTTTATGATATAGACAACAAAATTTACCTCTCAGCATCAGAGATTGACCAGTGCCTTATTCCAGCCTCCCTTCAGAAGATTGTCATTACTGCTGTTTCAAAAGAGATTCTCGGGGAAGATTACTGCTTTAAAACCAGTGTGACCCTCAAAGGAACCGTAAAAAACAAGCTGTTATACGGCAGTCTGGTCATAAGGGGAAGCGGTGATCCTTTATTCAGTGACCAGGACTTGCTGCCCCTGGTCAGATATCTGTCAAACAGAAAAATAGCTTTTTTCAGAGGTAAAATAATCATTGATTCAGGCATTTATGACGAAGAGCACTACCCTGATGCATGGAACGGCAGAGACTGGTACCCGGGTGTATACAGCAGAATAGGCGGATTCAACATTAATCACAATATGTACCGGGTTAAGAAGGCAAAAAGCTCCGGATATCAGATAATCCCTGAGCCGGGGAAAAATGACAGAGAATATATCAGAAAAATTACAGGGGAGGTAGGAGGAGAGGAGCTTTTTATAAGGGCAGGAGATTTAAGAAGCTATTTGAGTGCATCAATTAAGCACTTGTTTCAGAGTCAGGGAATTCAGTTGTCTGAAGAAGAAATTGCAAATCCCGGCGGAACCCTGCTGCAATTTAATGCCGAATCTCCCAGGCTTGCCGAGATATTGAAAACAATGAACAGCGAGAGCGACAATCTTACTGCAGAATCCCTGCTGAAACTTCTGGGGCATCTGGAAACAGGTGGGAAAGGCTCTTCTGCTGATGGGCTCAGGGTTATGAACGAAAAATTAAAAGATATACTGCCTGAAGGGATAATATTTGCGGATGGTTCGGGTTTTTCGACAAAGAACAGGCTATCCACAAGGTTTTTAATCTCACTTCTTCTGCGTTCAGATTATTCCAGTCTTCTTGCCGACTGCCAGGAGAAGCTTTCTTCTGTTATTAATATTGAAATACCCCGGGGGTTTGTTATATATTACAAAACAGGATCTATCCGGGGAGTAAGGGCTTTGGCCGGTTATATTACATACAGAGGCAGTAAATATGCCTTTTCTGTCATAATTAATGATGAAACAGGAAATTTATCCAAATTCAAGAACCTGGGGAAATATCTGAATGAATTCTTTATCAGGATTGAGGAAAATGGCAAAAAATAAATACACCATAGGGATTGCCAATATTTCTTCCTATACCAGCGATGAGAATCTAAGGACTGTCTCCGAAATTCTCTGCTCTCTGTACGGCTGTTACATAGTAAAGGCGAACAATATCGGTCTGAGGCACCATTTTTATTCAGGAACTGCCAAAGACAGGGCCAGTGGTTTAATAGAACTCCAGGCCAGGGATGATGTGGATGTGATAATGTTCCTAAGAGGCGGATACGGGGCGGTTAAGACTCTGGAATACCTGGACAATGAAGCCATGAAGCGCTTTGATAAACCTATGATAGGTATGAGTGATCTGACAGCCCTGTTTATACATTATTATCAGAGAACCGGCAAAATTGCATTTCATGGCCCCAATCTCGTATCCGAATTCCTTGACCCTAAAAATACAAAAAATAAAAGGGACATATTCAGGAAATTAAATTCAGTTTCCGGATCTCCCCTGATAGGATCCGGTGATATGAAGCAATCTGCTGTTATATCATGCGGCAAGGCTGAGGCAAGGATTATAGGGGGAAATCTCTCTACTTTGGTCTCTATGATAGGCACTCCCTATATAAGATCCTTCAAAGGGCATATAATTTTCCTTGAGGATACCGGTGAGAGGCCCTATAAGGTGGACAGGATGCTTACCCAGTGTTTTTCAAGCGGATTGTTCGACGGTATAGAAGGAGTCCTGTTAGGTGATTTTAAGCAAGGCACACCTTCCGGAGAGATGCATCTGTTTGAAATGGTATTCCGGGAGCACTTTTCTGGGAATAATTATCCTGTCCTGATGAATCTGCCCTTCGGACACGGTAGAAAAAAGTCTACAATACCTCTGGGAGCACTGGTGAAGATAAATACCTGCCGCAATGAGATTCTTTTATGCGAGGATATAAACCATGCATGAACCCGGCAGTTATTTCATCATAGCCCCGGATACGGATGTTTACAGCCTTGAATACCTCATAAAAACTCTGAAGATAAACAAATTTATCTTTTTCAGGCGTCACAGCGAAAAAATTTCTGATCTGATAAGTAAGATCTCGGAGATTAAATATCTCTGCTATCCCTCGGATTATCTGATAAGCGTTGATGAAGAAGGGGGCATGGTAAGCAGGCTCAGTCATATAATAGGAAGTATTCCGGATGCGATGGCCTTGTCTAAATGCAGTACCGGAGATGTTTACGAGGTTTATTCAGCATTGTTCAGGGCAATAAGACAGCTGGGTTTTAATATGGATTTTATGCCTGTTCTTGACATACTGGGGAAATATAAAAACCGGTGTATATCAACCAGATCTTACGGATATGACTCAGAAACCGTATCCAGGTTTGCTGGCCTGGCATTGCAGTCTGCTGAAGAACAGGGAATCCTATACTGCATGAAGCATTTCCCTGGTCTTGGCAGGACAGAAACAGACAGCCATCTTGCACTTCCTGTCATAAAAGGAGGAATCTCTAAGCTGGAGAAGGATATAGGCTTATACAGGTCTTTTCTAAAAAGCCATAACCACAGGTTCATAATGACCGCTCACTCGCTTTACCCCTGCCTTGATGATTCTTTGAGCACCTTCTCAGGCAGAATTGTTACCGGGTTTTTGAAAAAAGATTTGAAATTCAGCGGGGCTGTAGTTTCAGATGATCTCTTGATGGGGGCTCTTGATGCTGAGATGTCAATGGAGCAGAGGGCCTTGCGGGCTTTCACCTCCGGGATTGACCTTCTTCTTGTCTCAAAGGCTGACGACAGATTTTTCCGTATGTATTCCGCTATTGAGAAAGGCATCCGGGATGGGACAATTACACCGGATAGACTTGGAGATGCCGACAGCAGGATAAGATCTGCGACAATGCCTGATACTGGGAAATTCTATTATGATTCTCAGGCATCCTTTGTGCCGGTAAATATTTTGAAAAATATAGCCCAAATCCTTTATAGGAATGCCCGGGTGAAAAAGGCTATGTTCAAAGATATAACTGTGTATTTGCCGGGCAGAATAATGGCCTCCAGTCCTGTAACTGATGGGCAAGATTTTATAAAGGACAGCGTGAAGGATTTAGGACAGGTAAATATCATTGTATATCATAACTCCATTGATACGGACAAGATTGATAAAAAAGGTACCCATATAGTTCTTTCAGCAAATCCATGCTACAATGACATTCTGCTTGAGAGCCTGAAAACCCTGGACTCAATTCTCATGGGCTACTATGTAATATCACTTGGAGAGCCACAGGAAGGTTCAATATTTGATAATGCTGAAAAAATCATTTACCTTTCTACAGCCAATGAAACGGTCGTTATGGAATGCTTGAAAAGGCTGATAAGGGATATTTATCTCATTGGATAATTTACTGTTGCAACAGAATGATAATGTCCCCTTTCAGCAAAGCAGAAAAGAAGTTTAGCTATATCTCAATAAACGAAGCATGGTAAGTATAGCAAATGAGGCTATTGTTATTATAGGAAATCAAAAGGATATGCCAGCGAAGTCTGCAAATTTTATAATTATCAGGGTATAATTCCTGCAACGGACAATTTCAAGAATTATATTTCACAGCAAGGTATTCCCCAATACAGGAAGATGCAGGATGT
>CAYSKJ010000003.1:52914-59221 GCA_964431655.1 uncultured bacterium
AAGGTTCTGAGCATACTTAAACACTGGATATTACGGAAAGCCGGTATTTTATAACCGTTCTATTTAAGAGAGTTTATCACTGACCTTCAGGATAAAAAAGAATGAGTAATCTGCGGTATGAGGTTCTGTAATTTTTCTTCCAGCCGATGAGGAATATAAAATTATAAGAAGGGAAAAGGGGACATTTCTATTTTGTTTTGACATATCAAATAATTTACTTGATTTTATATTGCAGTATCGATATAATAATGGCTTTACTTTATTGAGATCAAGGAGGGGAATAAATGAATCAAAAAACAGCGAAACTGCTTAGAAAATATTCAAGATTCAGCGGAAAGCCTATTCAGGAACTTAAGGAAATGTGGCTGAACAGCTCAGCAAAAGAGAAAGCGAATCTGAGAGCTGAGCTGGAAGGCAAACTGGAATCTGCTGAGAACCAGCAGACCAAATAAATTCTGGTTTAAAAAGGATTGACGTACGTCAATCCTTTTTAAAACCTTTTTTATTGCCCATCGTATTCCAATTTAAATTTATCTTTTTTTCACTGGTGCAACTATGAAGAAGTTACTGAGGTTTTTCAGTAACATTAAGCCTTTTTTCCCATACATATTAAGGTTTAAATGGCATTATATCTTTACGCTGATATTTCTCGGCACAGCAAATCTGTGTCAGCTTTATATTCCTAAAGTACTCAAGAATGCTGTAGATGCCATATCTGATCAAAACCTGCATAATACAGACATAAAAGGTATAATCCTGCAGAGCGCTGTCTGGATACTGCTTCTGGGCCTGGGAATATACCTGTCAAGGGTAATATGGAGGATGTTTTTGTGGCTTGCAGGCATAAGGATAAATATAGAGATAAGGGACAAATTCTTTGAACATTTAGTGGAGATGGACCCTTCTTTCTATGAGAAAAACAGGACCGGGGAACTGATGGCTCTGGCAACCAATGATATACAGGCTGTTACGCAATCATTCCGAATGGGTGTGGTGTCTTTATTCGACGGGACATTCATGCTTTTCATGGCTTTATTCTTTATGCTTAACATTAACCCCGGGCTGACATTCTTTGTATTCCTTCCATTTCCATTAATCATGTTTATCACGCTTCAGTTTAATTACAAAATACATAATACCTTCAAGCAGGTGCAGGAAGTATTTGCTGAAATGACGGAGTTCATACGGGAGTATGTATGGGGGATCCGTATACTGAGGGCTCATTCTAAAGATGTTCTGAACAAGGAAAAGTTTGATGAAGTTAATAAAAAGGTTATAGAAAAAAACCTCAACCTGGTAAAGGTTCAGGGCCTTTTTTTCCCCTCCATATTTATCTTTTCCCAGCTTTCCTACCTGATGCTCATATATTTCGGGGGCAGGTATGTGATTTCTAAGAGTGTTTCCATGGGGGACTTTGTTGCATTCATGTCCTATATACTCATACTCACATGGCCTACCATGGCCCTCGGCTGGTCGGTCAACATATTTGAGAGGGGCGCTGCTTCCATGAACAGGCTGAATGACATATTTGCCCTGAAGCCTGCTACTGTTGACGGTAAAAGGGAATATTTCTCTGAATTACCCCCTGATATATGTGTAAAAGACCTGGCTTTTCATTATCCCGGTTCAGATAATGGCATAAATATATCCTCCCTTGATATACCTGCTGATTCCTATACCGGCCTGATCGGAAAGACCGGAAGCGGAAAAAGCACTCTTTTGAAGCTTATTATGAAGATTTTCACATCTGATGGAATATTTATTGACGGCGGCATACCTTTACGTGATATAAAGACCCGGTCTATAAGGGATGTGATTTCCATTGTGCCCCAGGATTCCATGCTGTTTTCTGCAACCATAAGGGATAATATTGCTTTTGGCAATCCGGAAGCCACCGATGGTGAGATTGAAGAGGTAATTGATATATGCAGTTTCAGGAAGGATATCGAGAGTTTTCCAAATGGCCTGGACACTCTGGTCGGGGAGAGAGGGATAACTCTTTCCGGTGGCCAGAAGCAGAGGATATCCCTTGCAAGGGCAATAATCCTGAAGAAGCCTGTCCTTCTCCTTGATGACTGCCTGAGCGCTGTGGATTCAGAGACTGAAAAGCATATACTGCAGAATCTAAAGCATTTCAGGAAGAATATGTCAGTAGTTGCTGTATCCAACAGGATATCCACAGTTATGTTCGCTGACAAAATTTATGTATTTAACAGCGGGAAGATAGAGGCCAGCGGTAAGCATGCGGAGCTTTTAGCCGCTTCCCGGACCTATTATGATATCTATGAAAAGCAGAAGCTCCTTTCAGAGATTGAGGATATGGAAGGATATCAGGAGTCAAATGGGCAAGGAAAATAGAGAAGAAGAAGCAATCAGGGGTTATTTTGATATAAAGACCCTCAAGAGAATAATATCTCTCATGATGCCCCATAAAAAATTCTTTATTATTGCAGTTATCATAACTGTCATAGTCAGTGCTGTCGATATATCCCTTCCCATCATCATTAAGCAGGCTGTAGATGATTTTATACTCAATATGGGACTGGATGCCGATTCCAGGATATCAGGCCTTACCAGCAAGGTTTTTATCTTTTTAGGTCTCCTTGCCCTGTATTTTGTACTCAATTTTACGCAGATATTCCTTCTGAATTATGGAGGCCAGAAGACGATGGGAGACCTGAGAGACAAAGTATTTTGTCATTTTCAGAATCTCAGGATGTCTTTTTTTGACCATAATCCTATTGGAAGGCTGGTTACAAGAAATACCAATGATATCCAGGCACTGGACCAGATGTTCAGTGAAGTCCTGGTTTATATAATAAAGGATTCAATTATCCTTATAGGCGTAATGGCTGTTGTAATTTCCTATTCTTTTACCTTTGGCATGTTTCTGGTAGCTGTGTTTATCATCCTGCTAATATCAACAATGGCGTACAATGTGCTTTCAACCTCTCTTTTCAGGAGGTTCAGGGTGCTTATAGCCCGTATTAATGCAGTATTGTCCGAGTATATCATGGGCATGACCATTATCCAGCTCTTTAACCAGCAAAAGAGAATAAAAGGCGATTTTTCCATGCTTAACCTGACCTATTATGATGTATGGAAAAAACTTGCTTATGTTTCTGTAGTCTACCGGCCCTTTGCGAGCCTTATGAGGAGCATATCCATTGCCATGATAATCTGGTATGTAGGCGGCGGTGTTATTGATGATAAACTGACTCTTGGAGAGCTCACAGCATTTATAGTTTATCTGGACAGGTTTTTTCACCCCATATTTCACATGACAGAGAGGGTAGAGATAATCAAATCTGCCATTGTCAGCGGGGAGAGGGTATTTAAGCTCCTTGATACCCAGGAATTCATACCCCAAAAGCCTGATGCCGTGCACCCAGCGGTCTTTAAACCGGAAATTGAGTTCAGGGATGTGTGTTTTGCCTATAATAATGACAACTATGTCCTGAAGAACATATCCTTCATGGTCGAGGAAGGCAACAGGGTTGCCGTAGTCGGCAGAACAGGTTCGGGTAAAACATCCCTCATAAACCTGCTTCTTCGTTTCTACGAGTTTGACCATGGTGCTGTCAGTATAGGGGGATATGATATAAGAGAACTTGATGTGGGTTATATAAGGAAGAATATCTCTTATGTAATGCAGGATGTCTATCTTTTTTCCGGAACAGTGAAGGATAATATCATGTTCGGCATAGATCCCTCCCATGCAAAGAATCTTGAAGAGATATGCCACAGGATGCAGCTTGATTATCTGATTTCCAGGCTTCCAAGGGGACTTGATACTCCCGTTACTGAAAGAGGCATGTCCTTTTCCAGCGGAGAGAGACAGCTTATATCCTTTGCAAGAGCTCTTATCAGCAATCCATCCCTGATTGTCCTGGATGAGGCTACATCAAATATTGATTCAAGGACCGAACACCTTATTCAGCTGGCCATTGAAGAGCTGCTAAGGGGCAGGACATCCATAATAATAGCCCACAGGCTGTCCACCATAAAAAACAGTAATAAGATTCTGGTTATGCACAAAGGAAGGATAGTGGAAGAGGGTAATCACAGCAAGCTTATTTCCCTGGACGGAATATATTCAAAGTTGTATTCTCTTCAGAAGATACCTGCCTGAGTTATATAAAAATCATCATACCAGTATTTTCAGTTTCCCTGGTTTTATTTAGAAATGTTTTTATTTTACCTGCTGGCTTTATGGTTTATAATAATTGATCAAAAGGTGGTATGCCATGAAGAAAATTCGATATGCCGTTCTTTTTCTGCTGGGAATATTTGTTCTTGGCGTGTCCGGCTATATTATTATTGAAGGCTGGTCCTTTCTGGATTCCGCCTATATGGTAATTGTAACCATAAGCACGGTCGGTTTCAAGGAGGTCAGAGAACTAAGCCCTTCCGGCCAGATGTTTACAATTTTCCTTATACTGCTTGGTTTAGGAGGTATCACTACTGCAGCAAGAGTATTGGCAGCAAGTTTTTTCGAGGAGCATTTTCAAGAACAATACAGGAGAAAAAAAATGGAAAAGGAACTGGAAAATATTAAAAGCCACTATATTATAATCGGCCTTGGCGATCTTGGAAGGGAGGTAGCCTCTGTACTGCTTAAATCTAATGCAAAATTTATCATAATAGATGAGAATGAAGAAGTCCTTCAAAAATTCTGCGAGGAAAATGCCGGGAATGGTACATGCCTGTACATTGCCGGTAATGGCATGGATGAAAATATCTTAAAAAAAGCCAGAATCGACAGGGCAGTCGGAGCGGTAATTGCATTGGGTACCGATGCTGATGCACTGCTTACTGTTATTACAATCAGGGAGCTTAATTCTGATATTCGCATAATTAGCCGTGCAAATGATGAAAAAACAAAGAACAAATTCTTAAAGGCAGGGGCTGACAGCGTGATAGCGCCAAATTTTATAATCGGCAACAGGATAGCCAATACCCTGCTTAAACCTCATCTTATAAGTTTTCTTGATTCTGTCACCAATGTGGGGAAAACAAATATTGTGCTGGAGGAAATAAAAATTCCTGAAGGAAGCAGGTTAATCGGTAAAGCACTTAAAGAGCTTCAAATACCGGCAAAAACAGGTTTCATTGTATTTGCCATAAAAAGAAAATATGAAGTCATCCAGTTCAATCCGGGTCCGGCGGACAGCCTTGAGGGAAATGATTCCATTCTGGCGGTGGGTAATTACGATAATATCAACAAGCTTCTCGATTATATAAACAGCTTCAGTTCCTGATCAAAGGATTACGGCCACTACAGCCCCTGTCATCAAAGTAGCGATGGTTCCTGATATAAGGGATTTGGGAGCCAGGGATGATATTTCTTTTGATCTTTCAGGCGCAATGGAGTAAAGCCCGCCTATCATTATGCCAAGACTGCCGAAATTGGCAAAACCACACATGGCATAGGTGATAACAAGTCTGCTCTTTTCAGAAAGAGAGCCGGCAGGAAGAGATGCGAGCTCCATATAGGCAAGCAGTTCATTCAGTATGGTTTTAATCCCCATAAGAGATCCAGCCTGATGAGCTTCTTCCCAGGGAATACCGATAAGCCACATTAACGGCGTGAAGATATAACCCATAATGAGCTGAAGAGTGATGGGTTTTTCAAAGGGGAGGAGCAGCAGTATCTGGTTTACAAGAGACACCAGGGCTACCAGGACTATAAGCATACCGACAATATTAAGAAACAGCTTCATGCCGTCAAGAGTGCCTCTGGATACAGCATCCATGCTCCCGTTGTATTGTACGGATTCATCAATCCTTCCCTCGGTGGAAGGCTGGGTTTCCGGAACCATTATTCTGCTGACAAGAATGGCAGCCGGGGCGCTTATAATTGATGCAGTAAGTATATTTCCCAGGGAATTGGGGACAGTTTTTTCCAGGATTGCTGCGTACAGCATAAGGACAGTGCCGGCTATGGTTGCCATTCCTGCTGTCATGAGAAGGAAAAGCTCACTCCTGGTCATTTTATTTACATAGGGCTTTATGAGAAGGGGTGCTTCTATCATTCCGACAAATATATTTGCTGCAGTGCTTATTCCGACCGCTGCGCCAATGCCCATGGTTTTTTCAAGAAACCTGGAGAGGGATTTGATTATAAAAGGTGTAATTTTCCAGTAGAGAAAAAGGGCTGAAAGGGCGCTTACGACTATTACAATGGGAAGAGATCTGAATGCAAAAACAAAGGATGCTCCCGGGTAGGTTTCAGCAAAGGGAAGTTCTCCACCCCCCAAATATCCAAAAACCATGCTAGTTCCCTCGACTGAAGCCTTATCCAGCA
>CAYSKJ010000004.1:0-48396 GCA_964431655.1 uncultured bacterium
GGGGACATTTCTAATTTGGTAAAAAAGGGACATTTCTATTTTGTTTTGACAAAACAATGCTTTTTCGTTGATTATATTCAGAAAATATGGTATAGTCCTTTTTGTAATAAAACAAATGTTAATACCTCGATTAATATTTAATTCGTTTATTATAAATACTGCTATATTTATAATTTAACAATAAATTCTTTTAATCCTTGTTTATCCTCTTTATTGGATATTTTTATATAGCTATTAAATATCTAAATTTTTGAAATTATATTGTATTTATGCTGAAATAACTGAAACTTCATTATTTTCTTGAAATTAATTTGCAATATAAATATTGTTTATTAGTGTCATAATATTTATTTAGGAGTAAAAGCCATGTTTAAAAGAAGCTCGGATCTTGATAAGGGTGATTCCTCGTCAGTTTTTTTAATTCTGAACAATGAGCAGATAAAAAAATTAAAGAACAGCAAAGAATATGAATTTTTCAGGTGTATCTATGAAAATATCCCTGTAAATATTTTTGCTCCTTTATACCAGAATGTGCCCAGCAGGCCCAATGCCTCCATAAGGGCAATGATATCCGCACTCATGCTCAAAAGACACAATAACTGGACCTATGATGAATTACTCCGGGAGATAGAATTCAATGTGCTTACCAGGTCTGCTCTTGGGCTTTTTGATCTTTTCACAATCCCGTTTTCCCTTGCAACAATATTCAATTTTCAGAATAAGATAATGGATTATTATGTTGAAACAGGAAAGAACCTTCTTCTTGAGGTCTATGACAGGCTCATTGATATTAACAAGAAAAGGCTCTCCAAGGATATCAGGAACAGCCTTCTCAGCTGCCTGCTATCCTACTCTGATATAATACGGGAGTATAATCTCCAGCTCCTGGTGGAAATTATAAGGAGGGTGCACACCGGCCTGCCTGAGGAGGACAAACAGAAATATAAGGGCAGTTTTATAAAGTATCTGGAAAAGACAGCTTCCAAGTTCGTGACTTTTCTAAAACCCGAGGACCTTTACGAAGAGCTGGTGGGCATAAAACAGATGTATAGCCTGATAAACAGCGAGTTGCTGGACAGGATAAAGGATAAGGACATTAAGATGAATTTTATGAGGGCATTTGATCACCACTTCACCATTGAAAACGGTGAAATAGCTGTTAAGGAATATTCATTGCTTAACAGCGCCTTTTCTGAAGCATCTTCGATCTCTCCAAGGAGAAAAGCTGACTCTGAGAGAGAGGGAAGCGGTCCTTTCTCAGGGCTGAAAAAATCCCCACGAAGAAACAGGGATTCATCAAGGAAGAGAAATATCATAAAATTTAATATAGGAAAGAACAGGAGCAACAATTTTGAGGTTTCCTGCCCGTATCAGACAGCAATAGCCGTACCAACAAAGAAGGGTTTCAAGGCTGTACTGGAAAAAGAAATATGTGAAACATGCAAAGATAAAAACCAGTGCAGATCGGTACCTACAAAAAAGGGCAGGACTATTTATTTTTTCAATATTTGATCAGTAAACACCGGATAACCAGGCCCTCGATATGCCTATTCTGTTTTGCACGAACCGTATATCAATACCGGCCTGATTTGAAAGACATTCAATTATAGATATGCAGAAGAATTGTACGGCTGGATTATCCCAGTTCCCTTAGATACCCGGTTATAATCCTTCTGGCATCTTCATAGGAAAGCGGGGGGCCAAATCCAAGCTCTCTGCCGTTAATATATATGCCGTCCGTGATTCCCCATTCCTGCACATCTTCAGCTCTCATGGTGTCAATCCCGGAAAATTCTACTTTTTCAGCAAATTCCGAAGCAGCTTTTTTAAAGGCTTCGAATGTCAGATAGTTCGCAGGGCACCAGCCGTTTGAAAAAGCAGTAACCAGGACCTTATCAGGTTTTGTGTCCTGTTTTACCCTGGGCTTGCGCCATTCTGGCGCCTGTACGCCGGCAACAAAAGGTTTCCATACCAGTTCCAGCGTACCCTTCGTATCAGCGACTGCATATCCAAATTTCTTATAGAAAGATGACTGCATCCAGTATGGTTCGGTTAATCCCCAGGCTGCCATACCCTTTGCGCCCCTGCTTTTTGCATCTTCCTCAGCGCAAAGGAGCAGTGCCTTCCCCATGCCCCTTTTCTGCCGGTTGCCAATACCCTTGTCATAACCATAGACCCAGATACAGGTTATCAGGTATATCCCGTCGCCCTGGATGAAGCTATACTTTGAAGGAATATACTGTATCATCCCGCAGGGCGTGCCATCATCATCAATTGCCACTTTGGCTCCCAGGCCATGCTTTTCCATATATTCAAACCAGGCCCTTCTAAAAGCCCCTGCTCTCTGCATATCCTCTGACCAGTCTTCAAAACAGCATGCAAAGCCCGGATATGTGTCTTCTGTAACATCTTTTATCTGCATCTTTGCCCTCCTTCATGTATGCTTCTGCTTAATCTGTTGATTTTATCCCAATGCAATCATCCTAAGGAATAATTATCTAAACAAAGCCTGCCATATATTAATTTCCCATATTCTATGCTTAATACAACCAGTGTCAATATTTTGACATTAACTTGAAAGTCTCAGATATCCGCTTCTTTCTTTATTATCTTTACTTATGCTGATGCATATATTACAATTGAACCAGAAAGAATTTAATACATTAACGAGGGCGATAAGTATGATTAAAATAGTATTACCCGATAATTCAGTCAGGGAGATCGAGCCTGCATCCGCCGGGGAGATTGCTGGAAGCATCAGCAACCGTCTTAAAAATGAAGCCCTGGCGGCAATCTATAATGGAAAGGCCATTGATTTGGACACCAGGATTGACAAGGATGGAGAACTTGAATTTCTCACCTTTGAAGATGAGAAGGGAAAGGATATTTTCTGGCATTCCTCAAGCCATATAATGGCCCAGGCTGTAAAAGAGCTTTTCCCCGGTACCAGAATTGCAATAGGCCCGGCTATTGATAATGGTTTTTATTATGACTTTGACAGGGATGAAGCTTTTACCGAATCAGACCTGGAAAAGATAGAGAAAAGGATGCATGAAATTGCAGGCCAGAAACAGGTCTTCAAAAGAAAGGTGCTTGAAAGAAACGAGGCATTGGAGTTTTTCAAAAATATCAATGAAGATTATAAGGTAGAGCTGATATCCGAGCTCCCCGACGGCCAGGAGATAAGCATATATACGGTCGGAAGCTTTACTGACCTTTGCAGGGGACCCCATATTCCCGATACTGGATATGTTAAAAAATTCAAGCTTCTTAGCATTGCCGGAGCATACTGGAGAGGGGATTCTGAAAAGAAGATGCTTCAGCGCATATACGGGATATCTTTTCCAAAGGCCAAGATGCTCAAGGAATACCTGGATTTCCTGGAAGAGGCAAAAAAACGTGATCACAGGAAACTTGGCAAAGAGCTTGAGCTGTTCATGTTTGATGATAAAGTGGGGCAGGGCCTTCCCATATGGCTTCCAAAAGGCGCGCTGATGAGGAAAATAATAGAAGATTTCTGGAAAAATGAGCACCTGAGGCATGGGTACCAGCTTTTGAATACCCCACATATCGGGAAAAGCGAACTTTGGGAGACCAGCGGCCACCTGGACTTCTACAGGGATTCCATGTATTCAGCTATAAAGATTGATGATGTGGATTATTATGCAAAGCCTATGAACTGCCCGTTCCACCTGTCCGTATATAAGAACAGCCTTCACAGCTACAGGGATCTTCCCTTAAAATACGCTGAGCTCGGGACGGTATACAGGTATGAACTATCAGGAGCACTGCACGGACTCCTTCGGGTAAGGGGCTTTACCCAGGATGATGCGCATATCATAGTCACACCGGAACAGCTGGAGGAGGAGATAATCAGGACTGTTGATTTTTCCATTTACATGCTTAGGTCCTTCGGACTTAACCAATTTGACATATATATATCCACAAAACCGGAGAAGTACCACGGAACCGACGAGGAATGGGAAACCACGACCAAATCCCTTGAGACAGCCCTGGAGAAAAACAGCCTTGATTACAGGTATGACGTGGGAGGGGGAGTCTTTTACGGCCCCAAGATCGACATCAAGGTAAAGGACGTGCTCGGAAGAACCTGGCAGTGTTCAACCATACAGTTTGATTTTAACCTTCCGACAAAATTTGATATGACCTATATAGGGGAGGATGGCCATGAACACAAGCCCTATGTGATTCACAGGGCACTCCTGGGCTCTTTGGAAAGGTTTTTCGGAGTTCTGATTGAGCATTATGCCGGCCGGTTCCCGACATGGCTTGCCCCTGTTCAGGCAGTAATAATACCTGTTTCGGATAAATACGAGGATTTTGCCAGAAAGGCCTATGACAGTTTTATTAAAGAGAATATCAGGACAAACCTGGATAACCGGAGTTCAAAGGTCGGCTACAAGATACATGAGGCAGAAGAACAAAAAATCCCGTATATAATGGTACTTGGAGAAAAAGAGCAGAACGGGGGGGATTTTCCCGTTAGAAAATCCGGAAGAATAGACCTTGGAACCATGAATATGAAAGACATCATAGACCGGATTAAATATGAAGACTCCGTGCATAAAGATATTGCAGTATAGAGCCTTTTTCCGGGCTCAATGCGCCCGGATATGATCCTGGTCAGCCTCCCTGATCAGTATAACCAATCCTCTGATCGTTCCGTCTTGGGAAACGACGGGGGCAGCATCCCAGGATACATGTACCTCACTTTTGTCCTTTCTGACAAGGACAGCGGAATCACGAAACGTCACGGGGGATCTATCCCTGAGGACCCGGCCTGCAATGCCCTTGACAGCCTGCCTGGTTTCTGCATCCTGAATGGTGATATGGCTCTCAAAGGACTTGCCTGCCAGCTCACTGTTCTTGTAGCCTGTAAGATTTTCAGCTGAGGGGTTCATCCTGCTTATAATGCCCTTTTCATCCGTGCATATAACAGCCTCGGGGATACAGCTGAAAATGTCCAGAAGATCGCTTTCGCCTCCGGATAGCCTGTTAACCTGGGATGTAATATCAGCAATTACAGCAACAAAAACCGGTTTATTGCATATGTCCGCCCTTGGGATTATCTCTGCCTTAAAGTACCTGTTGTCACCGGGTATAGGCGACCCATACTCTATTAATACCCTTTCACCGGTATCTCTGGCCTTATTTAATGCATCCTCAAATAATCGCCAGATATCACTGCTGAAAACCTCATCAATTCTTTTATTCAAAAAGGATTCCTTGGGCATAAAGAGATTCTTCTCGTCATTGACCCATACATTGCGGAAACAGTGGGCTGAGTCAATTTCAAATATGATGTCGTTTATTGTGGATAGTAGAATATTAAGCCTGGCGAGCCTGTGCATGTGATTCGATATATCACTGGCGAGCAGAACGATTAAATTTTCATCGGGCGAGAATACACTTACTTTATAATGCTTTTTAGCAGAATCAGAATAATATTCAAATTCCCCCGGCCCCGTCCCGGCAGCAACATCCCTGATAAGTTCCATTTCAGCTTCATTGAAGTTCTCTATCTTCTTTAATTTTACGCCTGATACCGATTCCCAGGAAAGGCTCAACAGATTCCCAAAGGCGGGATTTATCTCAATAAATTCAAATTGAGATTCATTGGTATTTTCACAATGAACCTTAAGAAATGCATAGCCGAGAGGGGACTGCCTCATAATCAGCTGGAAAAGGCCCTCATTCATGAACTTTGCCTGGTTTGACGATTAATCCGCAAGGATAAAAGTAATAACCAGGGTAACACGGTATTCGGTTATTTTGCCTTCCTCAATCACCAGCTGCTGGTCTTTTATCCAGGCTCCCCTGACATTCTGCAGGGTTTTATTTGCCCTTTGTATCCCCTTTTTAATGGCATCATCAAAGCTCTTGGGTGAAGAAGCTATAATTTCTGAGACTTTTGCAACAGACATTAAATGAACCTCCTTTTTTTATATTATATCAGAGAGAAAGTAAAAAACCAGAATTATCTATGTTTTTTTATTCTATTTTGTTCTTAAAAATATTCGTGTTTTGTGTATAATGTCCTGACTATGGCAAATATAATAAATCTTTTTTCAAGAGCGTCCTTCAGGCTTAAACAGCTCTATAAAGCCTGCAAGCTGAAGAAAAATGCCTATGCACCCACCCCTCTGCATAATATCTGGAATACTGAAATATCAGGCAGTTTCCTGGCATTAAAAAGGGAGTTTTATGGTATTTTCGGCTGCAGGATTAAATTAAGAGATATAAACTGGCATATTGACTCCAAGTCCGGCTATGAGTGGCCGATAATACCCTTTTACAGGCAGAATTTCAGGAAATTCTTCAATAAGGATATAGATATAAAATTCCCCTGGGAGGTATCAAGGCTCTATTTTCTCACGGATATAGCAGGACAATGCCTCGCTGATGAAGGCGGATCAGGCCTTGAAGAATATAAGAGAATCCTTTTAGAATGGGACAGGGCAAATCCCTTCCTTATGGGAGTAAACTGGTTCAGCACCCTGGATGTTGCAGTCAGGGCTGTAAATATCATAATATCCTCCTGTATCATCAGCCCCTTCCTGGAAAAAGACAATGATTTTTGCCAGAAGCTCTCGGTATTACTGCTAAAACACATGTATTACATAGCTGAATTTTTTGAGGATATTGATAATAACCATAAAATATCCTGCTTAACCGGTCTTCTATTTCTATCACTTTGCCTGAAAGATCACCCATTATCCCCCCGTCACTTTGAAAAATCCCGCCTGGGCCTAATTGAATGCATGGAAAAACAGGTGTATGAAGATGGAGCTGATTATGAGGGGGCATTGCCCTATCACAGGTATGTACTTGAATTATTCGGATATTCAGCCATTATCTGCCTTTCAAAAAATATTGACCTGGGCAGGGAATTCTATAAAAAACTCTTTAAAATGTTTGAGTATACCTCAGCATATATCGATAAAAGAGGGAATGCCCCCCAGATAGGCGACAATGACAGCGGAAGGGTCGCTATTTTTCTGGAAACCGGGGAGCATGATCACTCTTACCTCTTTGACATCGCCGAAACGATCTTTGACTTCAAATTCCCCGCCAGAAAAAGGACATTTAAGCAATTCCTTCCCAAAATCCAGCAAAAGATCAGATTAAAGGATTTGGGGCTTAGTCCCAGGGATACCCAAAACAGTATTGCTTTTGAGCATATGGGGGCATATATGCTTAAAAACAGCAATTTTAGCGTATTCATTGTCTGTTTTCCGACATTGAGGGTTCCCAGCCAGCACTATCACCTGGATACGGGAAGCTTCACCCTGTCATACCGGGGATTCCAGATTGCTGTGGACCCGGGAAGCTATTGCTATACCAGCAATGTTATTATGCGCAAGCGCTTCCGTTCAAGGCTGATGCATAATATACCGGCAACAGCCCTTGAATATCAAAATGGCCCTCTGCCGGAAAGTATATGGAAGATGCAGCTTCCATATCATAATGAAAACATATGCTTTGAGAAAAACAGGATAAGTTTTGAAATACACGGCATAGACTGCATGATTACAAGGATTATATATCTGGGGGATGATAATATTATAATTCGGGACAGCTCTGAATCTGATATAGTATCCCTTCTACATCTCCATCCCGGTATAAAGACGATAGTGGAAAAAGATAAAGCATCCCTGGCCATAGAAGGAGCTCTTGAAGCAAAGATTGCCTCAAACAGCGGGATACAGATTGGGGAATACGAATACAGCCCCGGATACGGAGTAAAAATACCCGCAGAACGCATAATTGCAGGACCTGGAAAAGAAATTGAATTAATCATGAGTTTCTCTGCTTAGGCCATCAGGGCTTTTTTTACTGAATTCAGAGTGCATATTAACCCTGTTCTTCCTTATATAAAGGCGGCATCTATGTTGCTACATAGGGCGCTAATTCAATATTTTTAGAAATATTCATTTTTTCTTGATGTAATAAATTGATTAAGAAATAGTAAACTTCCCAAAAGGCTCAAAAAGCTTTCTAAAATAATTGCATAGAAAAATGAACCTGAAAAATCGTACAATATGCCTCCGCTAACAGGCCCGGCAATACCAGCGATAGCATATCCAATAAATACATAGGGATATACTATTCCGAGATTTTTCACTCCATATACTTGTGCCGTTTCTTTGGCAAAAAGAACAAAATTTCCTCCAAAACCGAATCCTATAAATGATGCAAGAATCAAATACGAAATATCCGAAAGTTTTAGAATATTCAGCAGAAAGATTGAAATTGATTGAAACATAAGAGCTAAAAATATGCTTAAACTGCCATCGTAATGGTCGCTGAAGAAACCCCAGATAAGTCTGCCTAAAAAGTTCGCAACGGCAAATAATGCAACACCCAGGACCAGAATGCTTTTTGAAATGTCATACTGACCGCCAATAATTTTTAAACTACCTATAATAAGCAATCCTGCAGAGGTTCCTAAGAATATACCGAGAATAAGTTTTTTAAAATATTTTGTTTTAATAAATTGTGATACTTTAACTGGTTCCTCATAAGAGACTGTTCCATTTTGGGTTTGATAAAGAAATATTGAAAAAATAAAGATGACTAATCCGTAAGATAACCCAAATACTTTCAGTAAATGCAGTACATTGTAGCCTTTGTTAAGGATAATTTCGGATATTTCCGACATAAATAATGCGCCCAGACCAAATCCGGCGGCTGATATGCCTGTAATAAGCCCTTTTTTTTTGGGAAACCATTGAACCGGTAAAGTGAGTGCGACCCAGTATCCGAAACCTGTAGCCATTCCCCCCAAAACGCCTACTCCTAAAAGAACTAAGATAAATTTACCGTGTGAGAGACCAGCTAAAAAATACCCCGAAAAGAAGAGTAAACCAGCAATGTATCCAAAATTACGGTGCTTTACCTTTTTTCCTATCTGCCCTACAAAAATCATTGTAACAGGAAAGATGGCAATAAGAGTTCCAAATATTATTTGTGACTGAGAAGCGGAAAAGTTATAGTTTTCAATTAGCTTCGATGCTATTATACTCCAAGCATAAACGCTACCGATACAAAGCATTATATTAAAAGAGGCAACAACAGTCAGATATTTTTTCATTTAATAATTCCCAGTTATCTTTTTAATTTATCCGATTTTGCTATTACCTGTGCTTTAAGTTCTTGTTTATACTTTATAATTCTCTTCCTTACCGAGCAGTCAAATGCCGATACGATTTGAGCAGCAAGGATTCCAGCATTCTTTGCTCCGTTCAGTGCTACTGTTCCAACGGGAACTCCATCCGGCATTTGCAAAATTGAAAGAATTGAATCCCAACCATCAATGGAATTGCTCGACTTTATTGGTACACCGATTACAGGCAGAGGTGAGATTGCTGCAACCATACCTGGTAAATGTGCTGCACCACCTGCTCCTGCAATAATTGCAACAACTCCCCGATTATGTGCATTTGATGCAAATTCATAAAGCTTTTCGGGTGTTCGGTGTGCAGAAACTATATCAATTTCATATCTAATGCCAAATAGGTCAAGCATTTCGGCTGCTTGCTGCATTACTGGCAAATCAGAATCTGAACCCATTACAATGCTTATTAATTTTTTCTTCATGATTTAACCTTTATTAACTGTTTTACCTTTTCTGCCTTTTTTAATGCGCACTCCAAAGTTGAAGAAAGAACTGTGACGTGCCCCATTTTACGATAAGGCTTGGTTATCTTTTTCCCGTACAAATGTATTTTTACTCCTTCTATAGCCATACTCTCAGTTAATCCTTCATAAATGACTGGTCCTTCGTAGCCTTTGTCACCTACGATGTTTATCATTACCGATGGAAGTTTTATTTTTGTGCTTCCCAAAGGTAGATTTAGAACTGCACGCAGATGTTGCTCAAATTGTGATGTAATGATACTTTCAATAGTATGATGTCCACTATTGTGAGGACGGGGAGCAATCTCGTTAACAATTACTTCTCCATTTGCGCTAATAAAAAATTCAACTGCAAGCAAACCTTCCATATTGAGCAACTCGATAATTTCACTGGCAATATTTACAGCCTTTTCCGATTGTTCAACGGTTATTGAAGAAGGACAAATTAGCTTATCCACAAGATTCGCCTGTTGGTCAAAAAACATTTCAACAACAGGATAACATCTAACTTCTCCCCTTCTGTTTCGAGCTGTAATTACAGAAATTTCCTTGATAATCTCTACTTTTTCTTCAATTACTGATGCTCCCGGAAGCAATTTTTTTAAATCGTATTTACTGGTAATAACGGCTACCCCGCGTCCATCATATCCGCCCTTTCTTAATTTTTGCACAAAAGGGTACTTTAATTCTTCTTTTTCAATGCTATCAAGTATCTCTGCGTTTGATTCATATAATTTAAAGGGAGAGGTCGGAATACCATTCCTACTATAGAATTTTTTCTGTAGCCCTTTATCTTGTATCAACTGTAATATTTCAGGGTCTGGTACAATTATTTTTCCTTCAGATTTAAGCTTTTTTAGTGCATCAATATTGACATTCTCAATTTCAAAAGTCAAGACATCCACCATTTTCCCAAATTGATAGACAGAATCAAAATTAAAATTGCTGCCTTTTACATAATATGAAGCAATGCTACCCGCTGGACAATGCTCGTCATTATCAAGAACATAAGTTATTATGTCCCACTTGCTGGCTTCCTGTATCAACATTTTCCCAAGTTGTCCACCTGCTATAATTCCGAGTTTTAAATTTGAGGTTACTAATCTTTCCATATCGACTGATAGATTGGTATAATAATAGCGTAAAGTATCCTGGTCTATAAAAATCCATGCTTATAATTTTTAGCGGATAGTTTTTGCCGTTACGATCCTTACCCGGGAAAAAAAGGAAAGGACTGAAGGTAGGCTGACTCTTTTATGTGGCGATTAGCAACCACATTGATAGGTTTGCTCAGACTACCCAATGCAAATTCTTAACAACAGATTAGCCCACTTATACGATGCCGGGTAGTGGAATGGGAAAAACACATTACCACCAAGCTACTTGCGGCTTTTTTCTCTGAGCAAATACATAGGAGAAAGATATGCAACCATTTCTGTCATAAGGCGGGAAGGAAAAGAGATAAAGTACACAGTATCATACAGCGATCTGAATAGTTGCATCCAAACTCTGAATCCAGAAGACGCGGTTGTCTTTGAAACAGGACTGGCAAGCTTTTGCTGGGCAGATAATATCGAATAGAGGGGTGATATCTGCTTTATAATAAACCCATATAATTTTTGGATATATACCTGTATGTATTTATGCAGAAGCGCTTCCGTTCTAGCCTGCCGTCAACAGCCCCGGATACGGTGTAAAAATTTCCGCAGAACGCATAATTGCAGGACCTGGAAAAGAAATTGAATTAATCATGAGTTTCTCTGCTTAGAGCTTTTTTATAACCATCAGACTGCATATTAACCTGTTCTCAAGTATATCATTCTCTTCTTCCTGGCGCTTTATATAGCCCAGAAAAACATCAGATTTGCCGGGATACTTTTCAGCAAGCTCAAGACAGCGTTTCCTTATACTGCTGAATATAAAATCATCGCTGTCCTTTATCATGTCCCTGCTGAATACAGTCTCATCCAGCAGGCTCCATCCGGCCCTGCTGATATCAGAGAGGATCTCTGATTTTTTCATGGCATGGGGGTATTTGAAATCACTCTCCTCGGGTATATATCCATCATCGACAATCAGTATACCCCCGCTTTTCACAGAATCCGCCAGGCTTGAAAGGGTATCATAACAGCTTCCGAACACCGGTCCTGTTGCGCCTAAAATAATTATGTCAAAACCCTTTAGATACCTGATTTCCTTTCTTATATCACCGGTAATAAACCTGCAGAACATATCTGCATGGCATTCCTCTGCCTTTACCTGCGCCTCCCTTATGAATTCCCCGACTGCATCTATCCCGAGGCAGAAGCATTTAAGTATCCTTGACAGCAGGATAGATACCGCACCCTTTCCACAGCCGAGGTCAAGGACTCTCAGATCCTCATGGTTTTTTGTGTTCTTTTTAACCAGTTGCAGGACAGCTTCCGGAGATGTGCCCAATTCCCGGATATCCTGGAGTATATAGGGAAAAAACTCAAATATCTCAATATCATTTCCACCATCCAGAGATGCAGTGACACTCTCTTCAACTGTTTTCACTTTTTTTCTCCTTTCCCAGATATTCATGGGAATTATTATATATTATATCTTCCAGTCTGCTTTTTTCAGTCTTCCTTATCTCCGCCAGCCTTTCCAGAATCAGGGGGAGATTGTGGGGATAATTGATCTGCCCTTGATAAGGAGACATTACAGGGCTGTCTGTTTCAAGCAGTATCCTTTCATCGGGAATGAGCCTGGCAAGTTTCTGTTTCTGGGATGAATAAAAGATACTGCCGGGAATGGAAAAAAAGTAGCCCATTTTCACGGCCGCTATGGATGCTTTTCCTCCCTTGCCGGAGAATGCGTGCAGGTTCACACCGCTTTTGATTTCATATCCCCCGAGGAGTTCAATGGTCTGATCACCGGCTGACCGGGAATGGATATTCAGGGGTAGCATGTATTTTATACCAAGCGCTATGAATTCCCTGAATATACCGGACTGTATATCCCTTTCACCGTGATCCCTTATCTTGAAGAAATCCAGGCCTATTTCGCCTATACAGGCCAGGCTGGCGTGGTTTTCCTCCACCAGCCTGATTGTTTTTTCTGCCTGACTTATGTCAGGATTATCGGGATGATGTCCCAGCCCCGGCAAAATCATAGGATATTTCGAGGCAATTTCAAGAAGCCTCAGATTATCCTCATAATCTTCGCCGACTGACAGCATCTTTTCTACTCCGCAGTCTTCGGCCCTTCTGATAATCATGTCAATATCTTTTACCAGCAGAGGACTGGACAAATGGCAGTGAATATCAATAAACACTATTTTACCCCGTAGATATAGGATATACGGCAGCTTCCCTCCAGGGATACCATACAGGGACCCATAGGCCTGTCGGGTCTGCATGTCTTTCTGAACATGGGACACTCCCGGGGTTTATTCCTGCCCAGGATGATGCTTGTGCAGATGCAACGGGGGTCCTGAACCGTATCCGCCGGCTCGGGTATCTTTTCAATATATGAAATATCAAGTTTTTTAAAATCTTCATTAAAGAAAAAACCTGTCCCGGGAAGTGTACCTAAACCCCTCCAAAGGGTTTCATCCCTGCGGAATACGGTATTTATAACAGATATGGCCTTTTTATTACCTTCGTATTTAACAGCCCTGCTGTAGACATTGTGAAGGGATGTATCCCCTGACGCAACTGATTTTAGAAGCTGTTCTAAGGCCAGAAGGACATCTTCAGGCTCAAAACCTGCCACACAGCTGGGAATCCTGTATTTTCCAGATATTTCATCATAGGGCCTGAGTCCTGACATTATGCTGGCATGCCCGGGGATTATGAGGGCATCGATATTTTTAATCTCTGATGACAGAAGAAGGTCTACCGCCTTTGGAACATAACGCAGGGAAAGGTAATAAAAAAGGTTTGTTGGCCTTTGGGACATGATTGTCCCGGCAACAGGCCCGGCTGTTGTCTCAAAGCCTACACAGAAGAATACAAAATTCTCTGAAGGGTGCTTACGGGCAAAATCGGCTGCATCCTGAGGGCCAAGGATGATATCCGCGGGGTAGCCCCTGCCTTTAAGCTCCTGCAGGGATATCGTAGACGAAGGTACCCTCATCATATCGCCGAAAGTCAGGATTCTATAGCCGGCTTCTGCCAGCATTATCATATTATCTATATCACCTGCCGGACAGACGCACACAGGGCATCCGGGCCCTGCTATAACCTCAACTTCATCAGGCAGAAGGGAACGGAGATTATATTTTGAGATAGTATGCTCGTGAGTTCCGCAAACATGCATAATGCGTATTTTTCTGCCTGTCTGCTTTGAAAGGGATTTTATGCTGTCAGATATAGCTTTTACAGAACCCTGCAAATCAGCATATCCTTGGAAGATTGAGGCCTTCTGGCATGCTCAGCAGGACATCAGTGCCTACCCGGGTATGCAGGATAACCCTGCCGGCCGGCTTTTCTTTAATTTCTCCAATGATAGCAGCGTTTTTGCCGGCATCTCCGCAGTTTCTTATGGTCTCAAGGGCTTTGCCTGCATCAACCTTATCTGTAATAATGACTGCATTTCCCTCGCAGGCTATTTCATAGGGATTCAGCCCCAGTATCTCGCAGACTGAAAGGACTGAAGGGTTCACAGGGACGCAGGTCTCATCCAGAACAACCCCGAGCCCCGAAGCTGAGGCAATCTCATTAAGGGCAGAAGACAGTCCCCCCCGGGTAGGGTCAGTCATGAATTTTGGCGTAATCGCTTTTTCAGCCAGGCCGTAAACTACCTCATGAAGGCTTCGTACATCACTTCTTACTGGTGAATCAAGGCTGATTCCCTCTCTCTGCATCATGACAGCAATACCATGCTCAGCTATGCCTCCGGTAATGATAATTACGTCCCCTGGCATGATATTTCTGAAATGGCATACCGGGTCAAAGACAGGCAATCCTATACAGCTGGTATTTATAAAAAGCTTATCGCCCTTTCCCTTTTCCAGGACCTTGGTATCCCCTGTTACTATGCTCAGCCCGATATGCTCTGCTTCCCGCTTCACCGATTCCATAACAAGCCTCAGGGTATCGGTTTTCAGTCCCTCCTCTATTAAAAGCCCCAGGGACATATAAAGAGGCCTCCCGCCTGCAACAAGAATATCATTGGCTGTCCCGCAGACAGCCAGCTTGCCTATATCGCCTCCGGGAAAGATTATCGGGTCGATTATATGAGAATCCGTAGTAAAGAGGAGGTATTGATCCCTGGCCTGGACATAAGCGCTGTCAGTCGGAAAGGAAAGGCTGGGATTATTAATGGGAGGCTTAATTATCTCATTGATGAGCCTGTGCATCTCAAGCCCGCCATTACCGCATGCAAGTTCTATTATGTCATTCACTCCCTGTACCCTTTCTCTATCTCCTCAAACATGCTGATGGTTATTTCGGCTTCCTGCGGGTCTATCTTGGATATGGCATAACCGGAATGCATGAGCACCCAGTCTCCGACCCTGGGTTCTTCTATTAAAATGAGGGAGGTTTCCCTCACCACATTTCTGCAGGAAACTCTGGCAATTGAATCATTTATCTCTATTATCTTCATTGGTATGGCTACGCACATTAGCTCTCGCCCTCCCGTAGGGTGCTTCCCCTCTCCAGAACCTTACTGTTAACATTTATATCCCTGTTAAGCCCCTTTAAGAAGAAATCGACGGCTTTCTGCGGGTCTTTATCAGAACAGACGAAGATATCAACAGCAATATAGTTATGCTCCGGGTATGAGTGCAGGGATGCATGGCTTTCCTGAAGGATGAACAGGAATGTCGATCCGATATTGGGAAAGGTATGGCGTTTACCGACACCCACAATCTTCATGCCCCCCATGGCAAGGGAGTTTCGGAAATGGTCATAAAGCCAGTCAACACTGGCTATGAGGGAAGCATCAACATTGAATATATCTACTAAATACTGGATACCTATCATTGACATGGATTGATTATATGAATTTTTCTCTTTATTTCAAGAAATATTCATATAATATATTCTACTCAATAATCACTGCAAAAGAACAGATATGAAAAATATTTACATGTTCCTTTTATTTATGTCCATGATCATGCTCTGTGCTGTTAATGCCATAGGCGAAAGCAGTCTGGACAGCCTGGGACTTGAAGAGGCCATTTCCTTTATCAGGCAGGGCAGGTATGAACAGGCAAGATCCCGCCTGATTCCCTATCTCAAATACTGCCCAGACGGCAGGCTTTCCAATACAGCAGGGGCAATTTTCAGCCTCACCTATTTCTATGAGAATAATACAGGCCTGAGCCTCTGCATTCTCATGCCCTTACTGGAAAAGGAGCTTGATGAAAATATGAAAATCAGTATATACCCATTCATAGAGGAAATGGCTGACAGCCTTCGCGATAAAAAGGATGAAGCCCTAAAGCTGGCTCTGTTTATTCTGGAGAATGCCCCCGAAAGACAGAATGCCTTTTTCCGTGTAGGATACATTCTGCTTACCCTTTTTGATGACAGGGAAAGGGCTTTGTACTATTTTAACCGGGGCCTGAGAGATTATCCCTCGCGGAATATAAAGGCTCAGGATTTTATCGGCAGTTAAATGAAGAGGTATTTGCTTGTACTATTAATACTTCTTACAGCAGGTTTCCTGCTGTACAGGCATTGCATCCGGGAGAAAGGAAAGATATTTGTCCTTTTCGTTGTAGACACCCTGAGGTATGATACCTTCTGGGATATTGCCGAAAGCGGGTATCCGGGATCAGGCTTCGCCATGCTGAAAGAAAAATGCAGGCCTTTGCATAATGCGTATTCAACAAGCCCCTGGACCCTGCCATCCTTTTATTCCCTTTTTACATCCATGCCTTCATACGCCCTTCCCCCGGCCACCAGCGGCGAGCCCGGGAGATTGCCATTTTTCACAGATATACTGAGAGAAGAAGGCATCCATACCGCAGGGATAGGAACATCACCCTATTTCAACCCATTTTTTGGCTTTGACGGGCATTTCGACATATTCTTAAACCTGACAAAGGGTCAGGGGCAGAACAATAGCAGACGGAAGATCGCTCCCAATACCTTCTTTGAACACATGGCATCGGCTGAAGAGATAAAAACAGCTGTTAAAGAGACTTTAAGCAGTATAAGCGGGGAAAAGGACATATTCTTATTCATTCATTTCATTGACCCCCATATCCCCTATCTTCCCTCTGGAAGCAGGCTTGAAGATTTCCTTGGGGATGAGGAGCTTGGAGAATTCTTCCTCCCTGACAACCTTTCAAGGCTCAGGGATATAAGCAGGGAATTCAGTGAAGAAACCCATGAAAGGATCAGAAACCTGTATAAAGAATGTGTAAGGGATGTAGACAGGGAAACCGGTGAAATAATAAGCTGGATTGAAAGCCGGTTCAATGACCGGGATATCGCTTATCTCCTGACATCGGACCACGGGGAGGAATTCTGGGAACATGGAGGCTTTGAGCATGGCCATTCATTTTTTAATGAGGTTGTCCGCATTCCTTTCGTACTAACCTGCACTCCGCCCGATGCCTCAAATCCCGTTGACCTTACGGTGATAGGGGGTATTGTATGTGATTATTTCGGATTAAAAACATATGAAAATAATCCCGGCGATATTGTAATAAGCAGTAACCTCTACGGAGAACCTGGAATAGCCATTATCAGCCATCCCTATAAGCTCATAAACCATAAAGGCATCTTTCTGTTTGACCTGGAGGTTGATGGAGAAGAAAAGCATCCCCTGGAGAAAAGCCCTTTTTATGAGGTGCTTGCTGAAAAATCCAGCCAGCTTCTTGAAAAGAGCGGGAAAATGAAATTTGAAAATATTGACGAAGATTTGAGACAGGAGCTGAAAAGCCTTGGGTATATTCAATAGCAGGTATCTATTAATTGCAGGTCTTCTTGTGCATCTGCTCTACATGACATCCCTGGGAACCGGGATTATCAATGAGTTTTTTTATGATTCCTCCCATTTTCAGAAAGGCCAGGCATCCGACTTTTTTGTCTTTTACAATGCGTCAAGACTGCTGTTAAAGCAAAAGAGCATCTACGGCTCTCAGGATGCCGATACCCCGCATATGTACGGCAGGTATTCCTATATACCCACATTTGTATTTCTTACTGCATGGATAGGGTTTTTTAAGCCTTATGCATCCTATATATTATGGATTGTACTGATTGAGACCAGCCTGATTGCATCCATAATCCTGTCATTGAAATGGAAAAAGAAGCATGGCTTCCAAATATCTGATAATTTCCTGGTATTCCTCTGGCTCATACCATCTCCCTATTACCTTGAGCTCTTCATGGGGCAGAATACCTTTCTTTTCGCCTTCCTGCTTTTTGTTTTTCTTCTTTCCCAGGATCTCTTCAGAGGGAGATGGATAGGTTTTATTTCCTTTTCCCTGAGCATAATCTCCAAGATAGCAAGCATTATTTATATACCCCTGTTTTTTAGGAAAAAGCAGTATGCCATTATCCTGGCACCCCTGGTCTTCACAGCAGTAACCTCAGCTTTCTATTTTACAGTAATGGACACCGCCAGGGTCACAATTCAGGGAAGCAGTTCATACGTTTCAGAAAACATTAAAACCGGTAAAAGCATTTACAAAATGCCCATGGCGGCAAAAGCTGATAAAACGGATGAGACTGTTCATATAAAATCGCCTGTAAATTTTTCTGTAAGACTGCCCAGGGGTATTTATATCACCCTGAACCATATACTTAAAAAGCCTCAATCGCTTTATTATCCACAGGTTCCGGGATTTTCCTCCCTGTTTTATAATATTACCGGTTCAATAGACCTTTTCAGGCTGTCAGCAATAATTATGTGGATTGCTGTCTACAGCCTGCTGATGTTCAGGCCGGGTGACTATATCCTGGATTTCAGCCTCCTGATAATGCTGTTTTTCATAACCTTCACCTTTATATGGGAACATCATTACACCCTGCTAATACCCTTCATGGTATTAATAATAATCAGGGAACCTTCTGTAAGGCTTCCAATGGTCGCAGCCTATCTGCTCGTCTCCGCACCCACCCCTTTCATGCTTTACAATCCCGCGTTGCTGGGATGGATTTCCATGGAACACAACCTGATAAAAGGCCTGTTCTACTATCTTCCGAAGAGCTCTGCTGTAATAATCGGTTTTTCCGCCCTTTTATACCTGAAATTCAGTAAAATCAGGAACCTGCATGAAGAAACTGCTTAATAGGCTTATCATTCCCCTGACGGCACTCTGCCTTCTATATTTTATTCTCTCGGTCCTTGTAATGAAGCCGGCCTTCCAGGATGATGCCTTTATTACCTTTATCTATGCTGAGAATTTCAGAAACGGGCACGGGTTTGCCTATAACCGTGGAGAATTTGTGGAAGGCTTTTCATCTCCACTTTACACCCTTTTACTGGGTGCAGTTTCATGGGCTGTGCCGGCAGGCATCCCTTCTCTTTCAATAATAATTGCAGTAATAAGCGGCATGCTCTGTATAATTCTTCTATACACCATGATAAGGTCTTTAAACAGCACAGAAGGTCTTTCTGCCTTCTGTGCCATGCTGGTTTTTACTGTTTTCAGCCCCTTCCTTGCAGAGACCATGCAGGGCATGGAAACCGTAATGTATATCTTCCTCATCACAGCATTGATCTATACAGAAACAAACAATACCAATAGATGGATTGCAAAAATCCTTTATTCGGCAATTATCCTCACAAGGCCCGAGGGATTTTTCCTGCTGGCCGGCTATTTTGCATTTAAGTCTTTTTTTGATAGAAAACACATCCATAACCTTACATTTTCCCTTATTTTCTATCTTGCCCTGATCAGTATGCGCTATGCCTATTTCGGCGATTTCTTTCCCAATACCTTTTATGCCAAGACACCCTTCTCCCTTGACCTTCTTAAAGACGGAATCAGCTCTAACCTTATATTTTTCAGAAAAGCCCTGCCCCTTATGTCAGGCCTGGTCTTAATGACTGCCTTGAAGGCCCGGGATCTTTGCAAAAAACGATTCATACTTCTATACCCGGCAATATTCTATATAGCGTTTAACAGCTATATAGGCGGGGGATTCAAGTTCACCCACAGGTATGATATCTTTGCCCTGCCGTGCTATACAATACTTTTCGGCCTGACAGTTCATCATATTTCCTCATGGATTAAAAAGACCCATATTAAACGGGTGGTTCTGGTCGTTCTTGTCATTTCTGCTGTTTTATACCACCATTACAGCTTCAGAAGAGCATCAGGCTTTCACGAGGCAAGAAAGACCGTCATAAAAAGGCAGATAGAATTCGCTCTTTACCTTAAATCCAGCTACCCCGCCGATACGGTCCTGTCGACAGGACAGGCAGGCGCTATCAAATATTTTTCCGGTTTCGACAATATTGATATGCTCGGGCTTTGCGACAGGCATATAGCAAAGGGCAGGTTCGACGACAGGGGGCTTAACCTTGCCGGGCACCTGAAGGGTGATGGGAAGTATATACTTGCCAGGAAACCCGATATAATTCTCTTCCATAACGGGCTTTTCTCAAAAGAGCCTCTTGACAGCAGTGACGTTAAAGACAGGGTATTGAGCAGGCAGATGTTTTCAGGATGGCTCTCCGAGATAGAAATAATGCAGAGCCTTGAATTCTGGAGCGATTACCGTTTCAGGCGGGAGAAGATGTCGGACTTTTATGTCCATTATTTTGAAAAAACCGGCTGATCCATGAGCATGGCCACATCTTCCCCGGTTAGAGCCCTGAAGTGATATCCAAGAGACTCCGTAAGCCCGGTTTTGTCATAACCTCCCTCAAGCACGCTTATTATTCTTCCCTCGCAGTAGTACTGCGAAAGCTCTACTATCATCCTGGTTATCTTGTAGTAGGTAGTGGATTCCCAGTTAAGGGTCGAGAAGGGATCCAGTCCGTGGGCATCAAACCCTGCAGAAATAAAAATAAACTCAGGGTCAAAAAACCTGAAGATCTTTTCCAGGTTGTTCATGTAAACCTCAAGTATCTCTTTTTCACCGGAATGTGGCATAAGAGGGAAGTTTGCATTAAATCCCCTGCCCTTTCCGGCACCCTTCTCTCTTTTTGAACCGTTCCGGAAATATTTGCTCATCTCGTGGGTTGAGAAATAAAAGACAGTATCATCCTCATAGAATATGCTCTGGGTACCATTTCCATGGTGCACATCAAAATCGATTACAATTATATTTTTTATGTCATACCTGCTCTGAAGATACCTGACACCAAGGGCAACATTGTTTACAAGACAGAAGCCAAGCCCCCTCTCTCTTCCCGCATGGTTTCCCGGGGGCCTTATAAGGCACAGAACCCTTGAAAGGTCTTCCCTGATAACATTATCTACTGCCGACATTACCGAACCCGCGCAGTAAAGCACCGTTTCAAAACTGTCCTTGCATAATCCCGTATCAGCATCGAAAAAATGGTAGCCTTCATGAATCTCCTGCTGAAGAATATCCACATATTCCTCGCTGTGGACCATGAGAAGATCAGCAGGATCAGCCTTTACCGGCACAATGGATTTTCCAAGGAGCAGAAGTTTCTGCTCCTGCAGATAATCCTCAATCCATTTCAGCCTGTAGGGACTCTCGGGATGCAGAGGTATCCTGTGTTTCTGAAAGATATTATCCAGAACCAGTCCTATCTTCTGCATTACTTGAAGCGGAGGATATCCTTAATTATATGCCCCGCCACGGCTGGATTTTCCTTAAGCCTTCTCATGGAATAGGCATACCACTGCTTTCCATAGGGCACATATACCCTCAGGTTATGACCGCTGTTTACAATTATATCCCTGAGTTCTTCATCTACACCCAGAAGCATCTGGAACTCATACATCGTTTTCGGTATCTTCATTTCATCAATGATGGAAAGAGCCTTGAACACTATATACTCATCATGGGTGGCTATCCCGACATAAGCATTGGCCTCGAACATCTTTCTCAAATTGTACGCAAAACTCTCATTGATAATCCTCATCTGCTTATAGGCGAACTGTCTTTTTTCAATGTATATGCCTTTACAGAGCCTGAAATTGAGGCCCTGCCCCCAGAGGCTGTTTATGTCATTTATCGTCCTTCTCAGGTAGGCCTGAAGGACAACCCCGACATTCGTGAATTTTTCCTTTAAGGCCCTGTAGACATGAAGGGTATCATCGGTAGCTGTTACATCCTCCATGTCTATCCTTACAAAATTCCCGTATTCCTGCGCTTTTTTAACAATTTCGGTCATTATCTCAATGCATTTCTGCCTGTCTATCCTGAGGCCCATCTGACTGAGCTTGATGCTTACATTGGCATCAACCTTCTCATCCCTGATCCTTTCCAGGGTCTCAAGGTACTGGTCCCGGCTTGCATAAGCCTCGCTGATCTCGCTTATATCCTCGCCCAGAACATCCATGGTAGCCTTTATATTCCGGCTGTTGAGCTCCTTTACAACCTTTATCCCGTCATCAAGACTGTCACCGGCAATATATTTCCGGCTGAAAAAGCCCACAACAGGCTTGGGGACCAGTGGCATGGTCATAACAACCATTTTATTAAAAATATTGACCATTAGTGTATTCCTCCTGAGATATATTTAATATTAAATATCAAAATTTTTCCATATTTTTCTTACCGGTTTCCAGTAAAGAATCAAAAAGGGCTTCCAGTGCCTTTTTGTAGCTTTCCCTGTCTTTCAGTATCCCTGAATTATGGTCTGCCTGAATATCGGCATACAGGCAATTTTCTTTGCATGAATGGTAGAGTTTTTTTCCCATCTCATAAGGAACGACTTCATCAAAAACAGCATGCAGAATAAGCCTCGGTATCTCAATTTTAGGAAGCAGTGCCCGGGTGTTGTAACCCTCCCTGTTAATAATAGAGACAGCCAGAAAGGGATAGTGGTGCCTTGCCATATCATCAAGGCTGGTAAAGGTAGATTCCAGAATCAGGGCATCTGCCTCATACTTTGAACAGTAAAGCACGCCGACAGCACCCCCCAGGCTGAAACCATGAACGAACAGCAGATCATCCCTGCTGATGTTTTCTTTCATGTAGGCATCAATACAGCCTAAAGCACTCCTGATACTCTTGATTGACGGCTTTCCTGTGCTCATGCCATATCCCGGGTAGTCAAAGGCAAATACATGGAAACCGGCATCAAAAAACAGCCTGAAAACCTCTGTCCTTTTTGAGATATTACCGGCGTTCCCGCTAAAATAGAGCAGATAAGCCCTTTTCTGCGGATTGGGAACCTCCCATCCATGAAGCACAAAGCCCGGCGCGTTTAAATAAATATCTTTATATTCAAGGTTATAGCCGGAAGGAAAGCTGGACATCTCCTTGCCCGGAAAATATATAAGGCTTTTCTGGAAAGCAAAAAAAAGTATATTCAACAGTAATGTCAGAAGAATAATAAATTTAAGGAGAAAAAGGAAAGCCTTCCTAAAATAGATAAACATACTGTATTTATTGTTTTTAAAACTCAAAAAAGTCAATAAATATCAGCTGTTTTTGCTTCTACTTCATCAGGGGATCCAGAATCTTGTTAAGCCTTATCTCTATTTTCTTTTCCTCGTTCTTGCGGTAGATATAATCAAGTTTCTCCATTATATCGAGGTTATTATTCATATTGTAGGCAAGCTTATAATACTTCAGAGCCTTTTCATAGTCCTCGGTACGCAGGAATGTATATCCGAAGAAAAGGAGAAACATTGACTTTTCAAAAAGGGTGAGGTGGCTTATCCTCAGAGCAGTGCTTACAACCTTCTGGCAGGCCAGTATATCGTTTTCCCGGAGGAATATGTGGAAGAGATGTGGGTATGCAAGGGGTATATCTTTATTTACCTTGACAATGCTGATAAGAAGTTTCTTGGCTTCGTTGTGCTTCCCTGTACGTCTGAGGTCTATGGCCTTTTGTATATTCTTCTGCTGTTGGCTGGTGGCATTCCTGATACCAAAGGTTTCACCGGCCTTTATGGCTTCTCTGTCGCTGTTTTTAATTTCCATTACCGAATTTGCAAGGTTCCTCAAATCGCTGATTACTCCGCTGCTGCTCTGGACATAGGGTCTCACCGCCTCCGATTTGGCAGTCTTTTCAAATGTGCGGTCCTTGGCTTCCAGCTTGATAAGCTCTAATTTAAATTTTTCAAGAAGCCTTATATCATTGATCTCCTTGCATACATTGATAAGGCTGTGAAGGGTTATAATGGCATTCCTGTAATCCTTGTTCCTGAGCTGAATCTGGTAGATATAGCCTAAGATCTTCTGCTGGTAGAAAAAGTCTCCCTGAGCATTTGCAAGGTCCTGAAGCAGGACAAAATGGTCAAAGGCTCTGTCAAGATCATCCTTTGCAAAATAAATGGTCCCGACAATGAGGTTCTGCTCTTTTATGGCTTTATAATCCCCCACTGATTCAAGAAAATTAATATAGGCAGACCTTATTTCAATATTTTCCCTGCAGCTTGAAATAAGCCTTTTGTAAATGGAGTAAGCTTTCTGGATTTCATTGTTCTGTATATAGTAATCAGAGAGCTGTTGAATATAAAATAATGCATCGTCATAATTTTTTTCATTCAGGAATATCTCCGCAAGTATATCCTTCCCCTTCATATATTCAGGGTGCAGGGCATCATATAGCAAAAACACGCTTTTTGCAGAATTATAATCCCCTTTCTGATAATAATAGCTCCCGAAATAAAGGAGAAGATCTCTGTTGTCCGTATTAAGCTTCATGGCCTCTTCAAAGTATCTGGCGGCATAGGCCAGCTGGTTTTCCTTGATATATATGTGGGCCAGGGCTTCAAAAAGCTCCTTTGTCCTTACACGGTTTTTGAGTATTTCAAGGTAAAATTCCTTTGCATCATCATACTGCTTCTGTTCAAACCTGGTTTTTGCAGTCTTCTCGAGGATACTGATGTATTCTTTCTTGGTGTGGCAGTTTTTGATTAAGGGAAGCGAGTATTTGATATAGAATGCTCCCGTATTCACATGGGACAGTAAAACAGATGTCAGTTTTTTAAGGATTTTTGCATCAATTATATTGCGCCTGTACTGAGTTTCAAGTTCATCGATAAGGGAAATGGTCAGTTCCCTGTTATCCTGGGCAATGGAATAATCTATAAGGTCGGTATACTTGTCATATTGAGTGCTGAAGTTGAGAATCCTGTAAAGGAACAAATATGCATTCCTGCTGTCGTTATTCTCAAGGGCATGACGGTAGCCCCTCTCGAGTATTCCCAGAGCCTTGCCGGGTATGAACTGGTCCTGGCTTCTTGTAAGGCGGAGCGTATCCTGAAATAAATCGTACAAAGCTACGAAAGGGTCACTGGATTTTAAAGCCTTTTCCAGGCGGTGATTGAAAATAATTTCCCGGTTTTTGAACAAGTGCCTTATGCTCAGTTTACCACTCATATGGTTCTCCCGATTCCGTCATTATGTCAATCCATTTTAATTGCAAAAAACATTCCATTCCACCGTTCACATCAAAGGGCCTGTTTTTTAAGGCTAACACAATAATAAATAAATGTGAACAAAATAATTTATGTAATTAATCTACGAATGATTCGACTATTATGTCGAATTGAATTTTTTGGCTGAGGGGATACCGTATTTCTTCATCCTGTCCCTCAGGTTCTTTTCTGAAATTTTAAGAAGCCTGGCTGCTTTTGTCTGGTTATAATTGCTGATTCGCAGATTTTCAAGTATGAGCATCTTTTCTATATGCCTGATTTTTTCCTTCAGCCCCTGGGACCTGTCCTCCTCAATATGCTGATCTGAAATGATATTAATCGGGAGGTCTTCAATATTGATAATATCTCCCTTTGAGAATATGAAGGATCTTTCAATAGCATTCTTTAGCTCACGAATATTCCCTGGCCAGTCATATAGCATAAAGGCATCAAGAACTGTGTCCGATAGCCTTTTTATAGGCTTGCCGTTGGCTTCGCAGTACTGCTTTATAAAATAGTCCGCAAGAAGGGGTATGTCATCCTTACGGTCCTTAAGAGACGGCATTTCAATGGTTACAGTATTAAGCCTGTAGAACAGGTCCTCCCTGAAGGACCCTTCTTTTATCATTGCATTAAGATCCCTGTTGGTAGCGGCCATTATCCTTACATCCACATTTATTGTCTTATTGTCCCCCAGCCTTTCAAAACTTTTCTCCTGGATCGCCCTTAAGAGCTTCACCTGGACATTGCCCGGCAGGTCGCCTATTTCATCCAGAAATACCGTACCCTTGTCAGCTGCCTGGAACCTTCCTATCCTGTCCTCGTCCGCACCTGTAAAACTGCCTTTTTTATATCCGAAAAGCTCAGACTCCAGAAGGGAATAGGGTATTGCCGCAGGAGTAACCCTTATGAATGGCCTCATGGCTCTTTTGCTGTTATAGTGGATGGTCTGGGCAACCAGGTCTTTACCGGTGCCGGTAGCTCCAAGCAGAAGGATATTGGCATCGGAATCCGAGATATTCTTTATTACATGAAAGAGCTTCTGCATCCTGCTGCTCCTGCCTATAATCCCGTCAAAGCTGTACAGCCTCTTTGAGTCCTCCTTGGCGCTGTGGATATGGCTTTCCAGCCTGTAAGTCTTTTCAGCCCTTTCAATAATAATAAGAAGTTTTGACAGGGAATCACCCTTTTCAAAAAAATCGTATGCACCTTTCTCGATAGCCTCGATAGCTGTATTTTCCGTATCTGAACCGGTGGTGACAATAATTTTGGCCAGAGGGTTTGATGATATTATCCTTGGTATTAGAGAAAGGCCTGCCTTGCTTGTATTCAGGGGCGGAAGCCTCAGGTCAAGAAGCACTATTCCCGTACAGCCGGTTTTCAGTTTGCCTACCGCTTCCTCTTCGTTTTTGGCCAGCTCTACATCATAGCCTTTATGGGACAGCCATTTTGTATAGATGTCTCTGTATTCTTTTTCATCCTCAACCACGAGGATGCTTGTTCTCTGCATTTAATCCTTTTCAGGGAAGTTTCTTTATGAGTTTGCTCGGCTTGAATTTTACAGTCTTATAACCCTTGACCTTGACTTGCTCGCTTGTTTTGGGATTAATACAGGTCCTTGGGTTCCTGTTTATGATTTCAAAAACTCCGAAACCCCTGATTTCAATCCTCTCCTCCCTCTTAATGGTATCAACCAGGGTTTCAAAAAAGAGATCCACCATCTCCTTCAGAACCTTCCTCTGCTGGTCAGGATATTTTTCCTGGAAAACCTTCAAAATGTCAGCTTTTGTCATTTCGAACTCACCCCGTTTTTTATATTTTGGATTCGGTCAATAACCTGTTCCAATTCAACTTGTTTCTGTTCATCCAGAATGTATCTGAGAGTTGTAAGTTTTATTATCATTTCATCAAGATATTCATTCAAATGTACTCTTATATACCTGTTATAATCAATTTCTGTCCTCCCCAGCCTTTCCTCAAATCCCTCTATGGCCTCCCTGGTCTGAGCCTGAAGTTTCATCGCATTTTCAACAGAGCTGTTAAGCCTGGAATTCATTGAAGCCGTTCTGTTATACATTACCAGCGTAAAGAAAAAGGATAAGGCAGCAAGCAAAAGAGCCATGTAAGCAAGAAACTTGTAGTCTGTCCTGGCATGCATCTCCACTGCCTTTAGACGCTTTTCAAGCCTTTCAACAGCGTCACGGGCCGGCAGTTTATCCTCTTCAGGAACATCAAATATCTTTGGAGCAGTATAATGCTGAATTTTTTCCCTTGTTTTGCCTGTTTCGCTCTCATTCTGACCTGCTTCGGGTTTTGAGCCCGTATCCTTCTCCTTTGTCACGGATTCCATGATTTTTTTCTCATCGTCTTTCACTTTTCAATCACCCCATCCTTTATAAAATTACATCTAATCCTTGATTATATCATACTTTAAAAATAAATACAAGAGCTTGTCATAATAATTTTGCAAATAATTGCTGTTTATTGACTCAGCAAATACCCTGATCCTGGGTTCTGTCCCCGAAAGCCTGACCACTGAATAAAATTCATCACTGTATCTTATGATTACAGAATTATTGACCAGTTCCAGGTCAAGATTTGAAAAATCGCGCCTGATAAGGGAATACAGCTCATCAGGAGTTATTCTCTTTGCCAGGCTGAAGCTGGTATTCTTCCTTGCCATGGATAAAAAATCCTCCCTGAGCCCTGGAAGTATGCCCAGAATAAACGGGTCATTGAGTATATGCCATAAAGCAAGGGAAACAAAGATCCCATCCCCGGTAGGAAGGTAATCACTGCAGATTATGTGGCCAGAAGACTCCCCGCCCACTGAAATACCCCTGCTGTCCATGGCATCCTTCAGGTTGCGGTCCCCCACGTCAGACCTGATAAGCGTGAACCCGCGGGCTTTGAGGGCCTTTTCCGCTGACAGGGAAGTCATTACAGTACCTGCCGCTGTTTTTGGAATATTTCTGTACCGGGACATATAAAGCGCAAGGAGTGTCATGATTATGTCGCCATCATAAATAAAACCGCCCCGGTCCATTGCTGACACCCTGTCTCCGTCACCGTCATAGGCGAATATGAAATCATACTGCCCGCTCCTTGCTTTCAAAAGTTCAATATGGTCAGAACCGCACAAATAATTTATGTTCCGCCCATCAGGTTCATCATTGATAATATCGCAGTTTATGGAAAGAAGGCTGTAAAGCTCCTTCATACCTGAAACTGCACCGTTTGCAAGGTCAAACAGGATTTTCTGCTTATCCAGAATTTCAGGCTTACTGATGATAAGCTCATCCAGGGCGTTTTTTATATGATCATAATAGGCGGATTTACTGATGATATTACGGTTTATCCCGAACATTGAGCCTTCAGCGGGTACCTGGAGAAAAGAACCGGCCCGGGCTTTATGATAAAAATTTTCAATGGCCGTTTCAAACGTCCGGTCTTCCTTGTTACCATCGTCCCTGAAAAATTTCAGGCCATTGTCATAATAGGGGTTATGGGAAGCAGAGACGGATATGCCCGGAATCCGGAGTGACCTGGAGTAAAATGCAACACCGGGGGTTGAAAATACACCCAGTAAATGGACATTAATACCTGAATAATTGAGGAATCCGCATAGCATACTGGAAATAAAGTGGGCGGATAATCTGGTATCAGTACATAATACAATCTCTTTGCGTTTTTCGGCTTTGAGTATATCAATATAGGCCAGGGACAGGCTTTTAATACCCTCAGGTTCCAGGGGTATTTCTCCGGCTTTGGAGCGAATACCGTCAGTACCGAATAATCCCTGCATATCAGTTATTCAATATACCAGTGATAATCTCCCCTGTCCCTTACATGTATTGTGGTACTTGCTTCAAGCTCCCATTCATTATAGTAAGGGTTCCACCAGAAGGCCTCAAGACGGTGGTCACCATAGGGAACATCGCGTATCTGGCCTGTTTCGTTATAGCTCAGGGTGAACATTCTGTCTCCGTCCATGTATATATCCAGGGTGAGTTCATAGACATTCTTATTGTGAACATATATCCTTGCCCTGTCCCAGTCATCATCATCATCGATTATTATACAGGATGATGCAAACATCAGGGCCATCAGCATGACAATGATCAATGCTTTTTTCATACTAATCCCTCCAGGTAGTTTTCCCTAATTATACATTAAATAAAAAGATATGCAAATGAAAATTATTTAAAACTCTTTTGCCCGGAGAAAGGTAAGAGGCCCTTTGTACAGTCTGACTGAATCAATCCAGACTGTGCCCTGACCCTCTATTACAAGGTTAAGCTCTATTGACTCCGGATAGTGATTCTTTTTAAGAAAAAATATTGTATCAATTTCCTTAAAGCCTGTATCTTCGGATATTTTTGAGGAGAGGCCGCGCACCAGCTGTTTCGTTTTCTCAAAGCCTACCCTCATCTCCAGAAATACATTGCCTTTGAGATTCCCGGTTTTTACCCAGGCCTTGTATATGAGTGTCATATCATGAATCCCGGGCTCATTAATCTCATAGAGCTTTATGATAACCGGCTTTTCCGCAGTAATCCTGAGGCTTTTACTGCCTTCCCGGTACACTTCCCCGTCAAGCTCTGCATAATCAGCATCTATCACACCCTCTTTGCTCTCCGCAGGAAAACTGTATAAAAGCTCAACAACCAGAGGGTCCCTTCTGCAGGAATACATAAGCGCCAGGGCTAAAAAACCAGTTAATACAGCTGCGCAGATAATCCCTATTCTCTTAGCCTTCATTTCTCTTTATACCTGTATCCTTTCATGGTCTCCTGGACCATTTTGATATACCTGTCCGAATTAAAATAATCAAAGAGTTCCCTGGAAATCGGCATGACCATCTCTTTGCTGATCCATTCATATGTTTTATTGTCCACGGATAAGACAGCTTTGCTTTCTATCAGATTTGAAAGCCTGTCTATGTCGGACAGGCACAGGTCGCGCAGAACAGAAAGGAATTCGGCCTGTTTTTGATGTTCTGCAAAATAGAAATACCTGGAGTAGAAATAGGCATTGTGAAAGAACTCCGGCAGGCACAATAAGCCGTCCAGTTCCAGTTTTCTTGCTATGAGCTGAAAAAAATCAATCAGAGCATAACCCATGGGAAGGCCTGGAAAATCCTGACCCGGGAACCGCCTTCCCTTTTCCCAGAGGCTGATTTTCGGATTCTGCATTACCAGCCACTCAATAAGCAGGAAAGAATATTCCCTTTTATTTATTGTATGCTTTACCTGCCTTCGGCCGTCGCCATTTGTCATCCTAATCTCTATCAGAAGATGCTGCCTGTCCCTGATATCATAGAATATGTTTATTCTCTGATCCAGGTAGCTTCTTATGTCTATATCCAGGATAATATCCGTGAAGCCTGATTTCTCAAGTTTGTCAATGATATTAAGTTTTTTTAGTATTCCCATCACATCATCTTGCCTGAACCTGTCTAATAGTATAGAAGGTTTATGCATCGGGGAGGCCTGCTGGTCCAGGGTTTTTGAATCCATGGTAAAAAGCTGATCATCAATAGAGATGCCGGGGGTCCCGATCAATTTCTTGAGCCATTCCTTTGGTTTTTTGGCCATTTAACTGTATATGCTCCTTAAGGTGGAAAGGGTGCTTTTGTAAGCCTCGATTTCCATTCCTATATTTACATTATAGCCTCCCCCCATCAGAACCACAATAGGTGTTCTGGAATCCCTTGCATATTTTACAACAATACTGTCTCTTTTTTTCAGGTCATGAAGGTTGAGGCTGAAGGAGCCCAACCTGTCGCCGGAGAGTGTATCAGCCCCTGCGATATAAAATATAATGTCAAAATCCCTGTCTTTTGCAAGGCTGTTAAGAGAATTTTTAAGGTTATAGAGGTATATTTTGGGTTTGAAATCGCTGGAACTTATGCTTATATCCAGGGAACCGGCCTGCTTTTCATAAGGAAAATTGTCTTCCTGGTGTATGGAAAAGGTAAACACTGAATCAATATCCCTGAATATGCTTGCAGTTCCATCGCCCTGATGGACATCCAGGTCAATCACCAGGACATTGCTCACCTTTTGAGAATTAAGAAGAACACATGCAGCAATGGCAACATCATTCAGTACACAGTATCCTCCCGGCTTATCAGATTTGGCATGGTGGAACCCCCCTCCCAGGACCATTGAATAATGATGTTCCAGGGCAATATAGGAGGACTGCAGGGTGGCATTGCAGAATATCCTTATTATTTCATACAGGTGGCTGTCCATCCTGACATCCTCAAATATATAATCGCCGAACAGAAGGGTTTCTTCAATATTGCCGATATAATCCCGGGTATGGACCAGGTAGAGGTAACTGCTCTCTACAGGGTCTTCTATAAAATAAATATCCTTCGTGTTCAGCATGCTACTGCTGAGCAGGGATTCCAGGAGCAGGCTGTACTTGCTGAAATATCCGGTATGAATCTCCCTGGTGAGATATTCCAGGTGTTCCCGGGGCAGGGATACTACATTCTGTGCCAGGTTGCTGCGTTCAATAAGCCTCTTGAATATCTTCACATCAATCAGTTTGCCGTGGCAAATATCCTAATTATATCATTGATAAAAACCAGGAGCGCCAGGGCTATCAGCAGTATAACCCCGATGGTCTGGGACAGGACTTTGGCTTTTTTTATCCGGTTCCTGCCGAAAACTTTCTCAAAGAACAGAAAGAGGATATGCCCTCCATCCAGGACAGGCAGAGGCAGGAGATTGATAAATCCCAGCTGAAGGGATATAAATCCCAAAAACATAAGGAACTGGGATGCCCCGAATCTGTCTCTAAGCATGGCTTTTCCTATTTCCCCGGATACGCCTGCAATCATGATAGGGCCCCCGACAGACCTGACCGAAGCCCTGTTGGTAAAGAGATTGCCAAGAAACCTGCCTGTAAGCAATATCCACTCCCTGCATTTTTTAATGCTTTCCTTTACAGCTGTCGGGATTGAATAACTGACTACTGTCAGCTCATCCGGGGCTCTTTCTATGCCTATTCCCGGCACTCCGTTGATCAGGTCGGTCTCTAACTCAAAGTCAATATATTCACCGTCTCTTTGAACCTTAATAGCCATTGGCATGCTGTTTTCATTGCTTCTGATAATCAGGGATATGTCATTCCAGTGGCTGATTTTCTGCCCGTCAATCTCTGTTATGATATCCCCCTTTCTAATACCCGCTTTTTCTGCAGGCCTGTCCTTAATTACATTATGGACAGCAGGTTCCAGCATATGCATTACTGAGACAACCCCAAGGCCTATTTCCTTGATTTCCTCAGGCTTGAGGTCCAGAGCAAGAATCTCATTTTTCCTTTCAATCTCAAGTTTTATGGTGCCTTTGGGGTTGATTCCAATGTTTTCCATAAAATCCTGCCAGGTGCCTACAGATACCCCATTTACACTAAGAACCCTGTCTTCTGCTGTCAATCCGGCCGATTCAGCGCTTGATCCGGGCGCGACCCAGTATATTACAGGCTCCAGGGTCAGGTATCTGGGCATCTGTATGCCTATCATATAGGCGAAGGCAACTACTATTACAGCCAGGATTATATTATTAACGGAACCTGCCGCAAATACTGTAAGCCTTTGCAGAAAGGATTTGGACTGAAGGTTCCTGGGGTTGGTGTAATCAGCCTCCTCCGGGTCTTCTCCCAGGATTTTTACATAACCCCCTACAGGTATAAGGCTCAGGCAGTATTCAGTCTCACCCAGCTTCTTTTTCCAGATAATTGGACCCATGCCGATGGAAAAGCGCTCAACATAAGCGCCGGCCCATTTTGCCGTTATAAAATGGCCGAACTCATGAACTGAAACCAGAATCACAATAACTATGATAAAAAAGAACAGTGATAACAGTATAGATAAAATCATTTCTTACAAATCCCCTGGATTATTTTTTTTGCCCTTTGCCTGAACAGAATGTCATATTCGAGTACTTCCTCAATGGATGCGGGGTCTTTTTCCCCTGCCGTATCAAGGGTACTGAATATTACATCTTCTATCCTCACAAAGGGTATAAGGCCGTTGAGAAAAGCATCCACAGCCTCCTCATTGGATGCATTGAAGGCTATGTTACATGCCTGCTTATTTGCAGAATCCATTACATAAGAGGGGTATGACAGTATTGGGAACCTCTCTGGGGAAGGTTTTTCAAATACAAGGGGCTCTGCATCCCAGATATCAAATTCTATAATGCTGTTTTCAAAATCCCTTGGGTAAAACAGGGCATTTCCTATGGGTATCCTCATATCCGCAGGCCCAAGCTCCGCAAAATAGGTATTGGATTTTGTCTTTATAAAAGAATGCACTATGCTCTGGGGATGAATTACAATGTCTATTTTTTCAAAAGGCATGCCAAAGAGATAATGAGCTTCTATAACCTCCAGAACCTTGTTGACCATGGTGGCTGAATCAATGGATATCTTCCTTCCCATTTTCCACCTCGGGTGATTCAGGGCTTGCGAAACCGTTACCTCCTTAAGCTCCTTTCTGCTCATTGTAAGAAAGGGACCCCCTGAAGCTGTAAGCACGATTTTTTTTATATCGGAAGGCTTATGGCCTGACAAAAGCTTAAACAGGGTACTGTGTTCGCTGTCTACAGGAATCACGGTTATGCTGTTTTCGGCAGCTGATTCCATTAGAATGCGCCCGGCGCATACCAGCGACTCCTTATTGGCAAGACCGATTTTTGGGATATTGTTCTTTATGCAGTAATAGGTGGGCATAAGCCCAGCAAAACCGCTGATGCTGGAAATGGCAATATCCGCGGTACTGCCGGCGATAAATTCCTCAAGATCCCTTTCTCCGGAAAAAACATCTGTATCTGGAAAGCTTTGCTTAATTTTGTCTTTATTAATATCTTCACCGATAAATACCCTGCCGGGACCAAACTCTTCTGCCTGCTGACCCAGGGCTTTGATATTTCTGTTTACAGCAAGGGATTCTATCCTGAAAAGACCGGGATAGTGCCTTACCAAAGATAGAGCGCTCCGGCCGATGGAACCGCTTGACCCCAGGAGCATCACCTTCTCCATCAGAGTATCCCTGAATACTGCATGTAATGCACTATAATTAGGACCGCAAGATTGGTAAAAAGCAGAGAATCTGTCCGGTCCAGCACTCCCCCGTGTCCTGGAAAAACTACACCTGAATCTTTGACCCCGGTAGATCTTTTTATATAGGAAACGAACAAATCACTGAATATTGCAATGAATCCCAGCAATAATGATATCATCAGCAGGTGGGTATAGGAAAAACCCCTGTAAATAAATATATAGTAAAGGGTAATGCCGATAATATTGCCGCAAAAGTTCCCGAGCACCCCTTCCCATGTCTTTTTCGGACTGATTTTCGGCATAAGGAGATGTCTGCCAAGATACCTTCCGGCAAAATATGCCCCGGAATCACCTGCCATGACCGAAAAGAAAACCAGAAGAAGATATCTGCCGCCATGGTCATCCCATGCCCTTAGCTGTATCATCAGGGTATATAGGACACAAAAGAATATAAAGACATAGACGCTGAAAACCGTATCCAGCATGCCCTTCATCGAGGGTTTGCCTGTCTTCTGGTCTGTGGGGGGGTAAAGGAATAAGCCTGCGCAGAGAATAATAAATACCCCTATCGATGAAGCAGTCAGAAATAAAGGCAAATCTGCCCTAAGGCCCGTAAATACAGGCAAAAGGCCGAGAAAAAGAGTGAATGCTCCAAGAATATAAACATAGATGAAAATTTTGTTCTTCCTTAAAAGAACATAGAATTCCCAAAGGCCTATCATTCCGAAAAGGGTGAACAGCACTACGATATATACCGGGTTGTTCAGCATGCATAAAAATATTAGCAGGGGGACTCCGACCCCGGCTATTATTAGTCGGTGCCTCAGCATTATTCGCTTACCGACCCGAACTTTCTTGTCCGGTTTTTATAGCTTTCAATGGCGTCTATGAGGTCCTTATCGCTGAAATCAGGCCAGTATCTGGGGCTGAAATAAAGCTCCGTATAGGCACACTGGAAAAGAAGGAAATTGCTTATGCGAATCTCATTACCGGTCCTTATCAAAAGGTCCGGGTCCGGGATATCGGCTGTGAATAAAAACCTTCTGAATCCCTGTTCATCCAGCTCGCCTTCTTTCAGTTCCCTTCTGTTAGACAGACTGATGCACTCGTTAACTGCTCTGATTATCTCGCTTCTTCCGCTGTAATTCAAAGCAATGACAAGAGTCATTCCCGTATTTTCCCTGCTCCTTTCGGCAACTTTGTCTATGGTGTCCATGATATCTGCAGGTATCCTTTCGGCAATGCCTATCATCCTCAGCCTTACATTATTCTCTATAAGGCTCTGGGACTCCTTTTTCAAAAACTCGTCCAGGTATTTCCATAGGGTATCAACCTCTTTTTTTGGCCGGTTCCAATTTTCCGTGGAGAAGGCAAAAAGGGTCAGATACTCAATTTTCATCTCGATGCATTTCTTGGTAATGGTCTGGGCAGTCCTGATACCTTCCCTGTGGCCTACGGTGCGGGGCAAAAACCTGCTTCTGGCCCATCTGCCGTTCCCATCCATAATGATAGCAATATGCTTCGGCAGAGGAATTTCTTTAGTCATTTAATATTTCATCAGTCTTTAAGCTTACAAAGTCGTCAATAGCTTTTATGGATTCATCGGTAATATCCTGTATTCTCTTCTGTGCCTTTTTGGATTCATCCTCGCTGATTTCTTTGTTTTTCTCGGCTTCCTTAATTTTAGAAATATAATCCCTCCGGATATTCCTGACAGCCACTTTGCTCGCTTCCTGCTCGTTTTTTACCAGTTTAACGATCTGTTTCCTTCTCTCCTCGGATAAAGGCGGGATTATTATCCTTAAAACCTTGCCGTCACTGGAAGGGTTAAGACCGAGGTCGGATTTCTGAATGGTCTTTGCAATCTGGTCCAGCATGGATGGATCCCAGGGCTGAACAACCATAAGGCTGGCCTCGGGAAGGCTTATGGTAGAGCACTTTTTCAGCTGGGTCTTATTACCGTAATAATTTATGAATATATTGTCCAGAAGGGCAGTTGATGCTCTGCCTGTTCTTATGGTGGCCAGGTTGTGCTTCATGTTTTCTATTGAACTGGTCATGTCATTTTTGGCATTCTTATAAGTATCTTCAAGCATTTCATTCACCTCCGATATAGGTTCCTATTTTTTTACCCAGAACCGCCTTTACAATGTTTCCTGGGACATTGATATCAAAAACGATTATCCCAACATTATTGTCCCTACACATTGCAAATGCTGTCTGGTCCATAACCCGCAGATTTCTTCCCATGGCATCATTATAGCTTATCCTGGTAAATCTTTTTGCATCACTGTTTAGTTTCGGGTCTGAATCATAAACACCGTCCACATTGGTCCCTTTTAATAAAACATCGGCTTTGATCTCTGTAGTCCTCAGGGCTGCCGCTGTATCAGTTGTAAAATAGGGGTTCCCTGTACCTCCGGCAAAGATGAGAAGACGGCCTTTTTCCAGATGCCTCAGGGCTCTCCTGTATATAAAGGGTTCTGCCAGCTGGCGTATATTGAAGGAAGTCTGGACCCTTGTCACGATCCCGTGCCTTTCAAAGGCATCCTGAAGGGCCAGGGCATTAATAACCGTTGCCAGCATCCCCATCTGATCCCCCGCAACTCTGTCAATACCCATCTTAGAGGCCATATAACCCCTTATTATGTTTCCCCCGCCGACCACCAGCCCTATCTGCACCCCAATGGCTATTAATTCCTTGAGTTCATGGGCAAGCTTGGTGGTCTTTTCAGGGCACAGTACCCCGCTCTCTTGGGAGCTGAGATACTGCCCGCTGATTTTTAAAAGAACCCTTTTATAAATAAGTTTCATCCCTCTATGCTATTCACCCAGTGCAAACCTTGCAAACCTTGTAACTACAATATTTTCCCCGAATTTTGAGATATAGGACTTTATCAGGTCATTGACTGTCATCTTAGTGTCCCTAATATATACCTGGTTTAAGAGGCATATTTCCTTATACATACCAGCCAGCTTCCCTTCTACAATCTTGTCCGCAACATTTGCAGGCTTGCCCTGTTCAATAACCTGCTGTTTATAGATTTCTCTCTCCTTTTCTATAAACTCCTGCGGGATATCCTCCGTTTTAACGAACTTTGGACTGGCAGCGGCGACCTGCATGCATATCTCCTTGATCAGGGCCTGGTATTCCTCTGTATTTGAAACAAAATCCGTTTCGCAGTTGAGTTCAAGCAGTACGCCAATTTTTCCGTTTGAATGTATATAGGAGCCTATCTTACCCTGCTTGGCTGCCCTTGACATCTTCTTGTCCGCTTTGCTGAGACCCTTGATCTTAAGTATATCGACCGCCTTAGTCATATCGCCCTTTGCCTCGGCAAGGGCAGACTTGCAATCCATAATGCCGCAGCCGGTTTTTTCCCTTAGTTCCTTTACCTGGCTTGCTGATATATCCATATTATTATTTCCTCCTGAATTTTAAGTTGCTTACTCTTCATCAATATCCAGACCGCTGTCATCATACTTTATGTCAATGTCCTTGATCTGGATAGGATCATAGTCATCATCCTTGCCTGTAGTCAGAGCATCAGCGGAAAAGCTCTCTTCCTTCCCCCCTTCTTCAGATAAAGCCTCCTGGGTTTCCTCCCCCTCGGATTCAAGGGTATCAATTTCCCTGGCAAGTTTTCTGCCTTCAATACAGGCATTGGCAATAAAATTTGTGATAAGTTTAACAGCTCTGATGGCATCATCATTCCCTGGAATCGGATAATCCACAAGATCAGGGTCGCTGTTGGTATCCACGATAGCAACTATAGGCACACCGAGTTTCCTTGCTTCAAGAATGGCAATCTCTTCCTGTATGGTATCCACTACAAAAAGGGCATCCACAGGAACCTGCTTCTTTGAATCGGCCAGGTCCTTTATTCCGTTCAGGTATTTCCTCAGCCTGTCAAGCTTCTTTGTCAGCACCTGCACTTCTTTCTTGGTAAGGTGATCCAGCCCTTCTTCCTCGAACAGTTTTTCGTATTCTATCATCTTCTGCATGGATACCTTAATGGTAGAGAAATTGGTAAGGGTACCGCCCAGCCACCTGGTGTTGATATAGGGCATCTGAGCCCTTTCAGCCTCTTCCTTGATGGCTTCGGATGCCTGTTTCTTTGTCCCGACAAACAGGATAGTTCCGTTATTCTTTACAAGCTCCCTTACAAATTCATAGGCTACATCAATAAGCTCTACTGTTTTCTGAAGATCAATGATATAAATATCATTCCTCTTTCCGAATATGTATTTTTTCATTTTCGGGTTCCATTTTTTGCTCTGGTGCCCAAAATGGACTCCGGCTTCCAATAGCTGTTTCATACTAGCTACAGACATTGATTCCTCCTGGTTTATTGTTATTTTGACACTGGCTTCAAAACCCTACACACCGTGCCGGTGCACAATCAGGAAATTCACCAGTGTATTGATCTTTAATAATATTAACGCTTTGAGAACTGGAATCTTGCTCTTGCGCCCTTCTGGCCGTACTTCTTTCTCTCTTTTACCCTCGGATCCCTGGTGAGAAGCCCTTCTTTTTTCAAAGCAGTCCTGTAGTCCTCACTTACATTCAAAAGAGCTTTGGCTATTCCATGCCTTAAAGCATCGCTCTGCCCGTTGGGACCTCCGCCCTTTACCGTGGCAAGGATATTGTACTGGCCATAGGTATTTGTAACAACAAAGGGTTTCAGCATGTTCTTCCTGAATAATTCATAGGGAAAATATTCTTCCAGCGATTTCCTGTTGACAGTACAGTCACCCTTTCCGAAGTATATCCATACCCTGGCTACCGAAGTTTTTCTTTTTCCGGTTGCATAGTATCTGGTTACATCCATTTTATAAGCACCTCTTAATTATTAATTTCCAATACTTCAGGCATCTGTGCACTATGGGGATGATCCGGCCCCGCATAGACCTTGACCTTTTTGTAAAGCTTCCTGCCCAGCCTGTTTTTGGGCAGCATGCCCTTCAGGGCGTTCTGAATTACCCTTTCCGGATGCTTTTCCAGCATCTCATCGGCTTTTGTAGCCCTAATTCCGCTGATATAGCCGGAATGCCTATAGTATGTCTTATCCTGTAATTTCTTACCGCTCAGTTTGATTTTATCAGCATTTATAACAATAACAAAATCTCCCGTATCTGCATTAGGAGTAAATTGAGGTTTGTTCTTCCCCCTTACAATCGTTGCAATCCTTGTCATCAGTCTGCCTAAAACCTTATCCCTGGCATCAATAACATACCATTTCTTTTGGACTTCACTTGTAGAAAAAAACTTGGTTTTCATCCTTTCAACCTCTCATTTGCAATTTTATCATTAATCTTTATATAAATAAGTCTGAATATTAGTAATTTATAGATAAATGTCAAGTTTTTTTTGAGCTTTATTTTGAATTCATCTTGACCAAAAATTTAAAATTATCTAATATTACGGTATGAGTGTGCCCATAATAATCACATCCGGCGGAACCAGTGAAAGGATAGATGGCGTAAGGACGATTACCAATATCTCCTCCGGCAGGCTTGCTCTTGCTGTTACCCTGAAGCTCCTCCAGCATATAAGCGATGTCCATGTCCATTATATATGCGGGGAGAGGGCTCTTGTCCCCTCAGCCGTAATGCATCAGGTTACAGTTACCCGCGTCAGGAATACACAGGACCTTGCAGATGCCATTGACAAACTCCACAGTACGGACCCCTTCGCATTCATACACTCCATGGCCGTAAGCGATTTCAGTCCGGTATTCCGGGAAGGCAAAATGCCTTCCGATATTAAAAACCCCTCAATTCAGCTGAAAGCCAATCCCAAAGTCATTAACATGATAAGGGAGACATTCCCAAAAACCATTCTCTTCGGCTTCAAGCTCGAATCAGGGGTCAGCCCCCGGGAGCTGATAAAAAGAGGACAAAGCCTCATAGACAGGTCCGCCTGCAACTACGCGGTCGTAAACCTCGTTGAAGATATATCCCTGTTCTTCCACAAAGGGCTGATAATGGACAGGCATGATATCATAAGCACCTTTTACTCAAAATCCGACTGCGGAAAAAAAATCGCAGAAATAATCAAAGGGAGAATGATATGAAAAAGAATATTATCCTTGGCGTAACTGGCGGAATAGCGTCCTATAAAGCCGTTGAGCTGACATCCCTGCTAAAAAAAGAGAATTATGATGTCAGGGCTATCCTTACCAGAAATGCCCTGGAATTCATAAAGGAGCTCCCCTTCCGGGTTCTGTCGAAGAACAGAGTATATACAGCCATGTTTGATCCGCTTATGTCCTATGACACCGACCACATAGAGCTTGCAAAGTGGGCTGATATAATGGTAATATATCCTGCAACAGCCAGTATCCTGGGTAAAATATATGCAGGAATAGCCGATGACCTGCTTTCCACCGTTATATTCGCCATACCTCAAAAGATAAAGATAATATGCCCTTCCATGAACACCCAGATGCTGGAAAATCCCATACTGTCAAGGAACATTGATTATCTTGCATCCCTCAATACCTACCATTTTATTGAACCTGTAACAAAAAAACTTGCATGCGGGGATGTGGGCAAAGGGGGCCTCTGTGAAGCCCGGACAGTTGCAGATTACATAAAAAGCCTGGAAGCAGGAACTTCTCATGTCTGACAGCCTGAATACCCCCGCAATTTTAAGGGTGCTCTTTTGCAACCTTAAAAAAAATGCTAAAGAAGAGGCTGTCAACAGCCTCTTTGGCCTTTACTGGAATGATTTTTTCGGCAGTACAGGGCTTAGGGGGACCTCTTTCATAAAATACAAACGCAATATTCTTTATTTAAGCCTTGAGAATACATGCAGAAAGGAATTCATAAAGAATATCAAAGAACACGAAAAGTACATAAAGAATATACTTGGAGATGACTTCAGGCGCATAGAATACGGAGGGCAGAATGGCTGAAGGCAATGATCTTATGATAGAAAACCAGATTATATCCCAGGGAATAGTTGACAAAAGGCTCATTAAAGCCATGCAATCCATAGACCGCTCCCTCTTTGTGCCTGAAAACTGCCGTTATGCTTCCTACCATGACGGCCCCCTTCCCATAGGGAACGGCCAGACTATATCCCAGCCCTTCATTGTTGCCTACATGATTGATGCCGTGAGACCCCGGCCCCATGAGAAAGCCCTGGAGATCGGCTCAGGCAGCGGATATCTGGCCTGCATTCTTGCAGGGCTGGTAAAGCATGTCTATGCAATGGAGATTATAAAACCCCTTTATGAAAAGGCCTCCGGGATTATTGAACGGATAGGCATAGATAATATCACCCCGGTAAACAGCAACGGGTACCTGGGACTGCCTGAGCATTCACCTTATGACCTGATTATTGTTTCCTGCGCATCAAGGGAGGTGCCCCCCAGCCTCACCGAACAGCTGTCTGCCGGAGGGAGAATTATAATACCCCTTGAAGAAACCAGTTATTACCAGAACCTTTTTCTGATTACCAGAGACCCAAATGGGACATTGACAGAGAAAAGGCTTCTTCCTGTAAGGTTTGTACCCTTTGTGAGGGGGGATTCCGTCAGGCTCTAGGAATTCAGTATTACTTTCCAGAAAACAGCGCTGTTATTATCAGGCATTACAGCATATATGCTGTCGATTTTGGATTGCAGAGACTGAAAGATAACGGATGTGCTCTGTATCGCGGATATTTTTATATTTATCCTTCCCACGCAGTAATCATTGATATAAATGTCAGCGTATTTTGATATAAGATGCTTGTTCTTAAGGAAATTGAACATTATCTCTAGAAGTTTCCTGTTCTGGTCGTAGCTGACAGTGATATTGGGCATATACCCCTTTTCCTCCTCTTTGGGGAACAGGATGTTTTCGGGTGAAACCACAGTTGAAGGATCAATGGTAATAAGATCTTCATTATGGCATATTTCGCACCTGCTTAACTGCCCCGAAAACACAATATGCTGGCACCTTTCGCAGAATAACATATCCTTTCTCCTATAATCCTAATTTCAACACTTTATAATTATAAAGCATATTTCAAAGATAAAAACAAATAATTATTGAAAATTATAAAAACTGCCATACAATACCTTTATTGCAGGAACAGATACCTGTGCTTCCTGCAGATAAAGGAGAATAAGCATGGATTTTCATATGTCAAGACTAATATCAATTCTTAAAGAAATAACTGATATACCAAGCCCCAGCGGATTTACCGCCGAGATGTCCAGGTATATAAAGGATTTTGCTCAAAACCTCGGCTTTTCCATTCTTAATGAACGCAGGGACTCCTTTTATATAAGAATAAACGGAAAAAAATCATCCTGCACCCCCTTTATCTGCTCCCACTTTGACACCCTGGGAGCAATGGTCTCAGGCATTCGCGGCAAAGGCAGGCTGAGCTTCACCAAGCTCGGCTTCTACCACCTGTCTGTTATTGAGAATGAGAATGTATGGGTGATAAACCGTCAGGGCAGGAGGTTCAGGGGTACCGCAGTATTCCAGAAGCCCACCACCCATGTCTATACCCACCAGGACCTGGATGAGAAAAGAAGCCTTGATAATATGGAAATAAGGCTGGATATAGAGGCTGAATCCATAAAGGACACAGAGGACCTTGATATAGCCACAGGAGACTGCATCGTATTTGATACACGCTTTGAGCATACAGAAACAGGCTTTATAAAATCAAGATATCTGGATGACAAGGCATCGGTGGCAATAATGCTCTATGCCCTGGAGCTTTTATCCAAAATTCCTGAAAATGAACGCATTCTTAGCTACTTCTACTTTTCCGACCTTGAAGAAATCGGATACGGAGCCAATGTCCAGGTCCCCGGGGAATGCAACCTGGCCCTGGCGCTGGATATGGGGGCAGTGGGCAAAGACCTTAAAACCGATGAATACAAGGTAAGCATATGCGTCAAGGACGCAGTCATCCCCTATTCTGCCAGGGCAAACAGTTACCTTTTAGACCTCTGCAGGAAGAATAATCTCGATTATGCCCTGGATGTCTACCCCCATTACGGCTCGGATGTCATGCCTCTGCTTAACAGCGGCTACGGCGGGGAATTTGCCCTATTCGGCCCCGGGGTTGCAGCCTCCCATTCCTATGAAAGGACGCATGAAAAAGGGCTTTACAATACTTTTCAGCTGCTGCATGCCCTTTTGACTGATATAAAATAATATGCAGTTTATTTTTGAATTCATTATCTTCGGCCTGTTTTTTAACCTGTTTTTCCAGGGACTGCTGAAATACAACAAGACCAAAAGGCTCAAGGACCTGGGCCTTTCAGCCTCCTACCTGATGATTGCCTTTCTCCATTCAAGAACCCTGATCCTTTTAGAAAGCCTGGACAATCAGAAGCTTTTTATTTCCATAGGCTTATTCGTACTTTTTTTCCTTATATCCACCTTCTGCAAATACCCTACCAGGAAACCCGGCACCCAGGCTGCCATGCTCAGCGGGCCCCTATTCTTCTTTCCTGTCCTGATGCTTGTTCTCTCGGCCTTTTATGCAATTTACAGCCACTGGACCTTCTTCAATGAAAAAAAGAGGCTCTACATGCTCTACTATACCTTCAGCTATACCCTGCTTACCTTTGCCGGTTTCACCCTTATACTCAGCTATCATTACAAATCAAGGTTCATACCATATTATGTGCTTATGCTCCTCGGGACACTGTTCCTCTCCATCGGAGAGCATACAGACCTGAAAACCAGGAATATCCGCCGGCTTGACAGCCTTGCATCCACAGTCTGCTCATTCCTGCTCATCATTACAATACTATTATTCCACATATTCATAAACTCCCTGAATGCTGACATAAACCTTATTGAGAATAATTTTACCCTTATCCTGCTTTTTTATGCCGGCCTCCTGGTATTGTTCTCCCTCGGCATGAATTCGGCCCTGCGGGACAATATAGCTTCCCAGTTGCAGACCCTGCAGATTATAAGGGATATTCAGTCCGGCAAGGTGCCTGAAGCACCCTCCAGCTTAAACCGTGAGAACATCACGGAAAGCCAGTCAGTCCCCGGCAATCTCTATAAGATCTCCTCAATTATCAAAAAGCACCAGGATACCTCAGCAGATCAGCTTAACAAGCTCAAAGAGGTGGACAGGCTAAGGGCTGAATTCTTAAGGAATGTAAGCCATGAATTAAGGACCCCCCTTACCATTATCCTGGGATACATCAACCTTATATCCATTAAACTGCAGAAGGAGAACCTGACTCAGCTTCATACCTACAGCGAGCACGTCAGGGCCCAGGCATCAATCCTCCAGCGCCTGGTGGAGAACATCCTCCTATTCTCCAAAATGGAAAAAAGATCCATGGAGCTCTACATCGGCCTGATTGATATCCAGTCAACTATTGACAAGCTTATCCATGAATATGAACCCATCATACACCATATGGACATCACCGTTGTAAAGAAGGTAAGCCCCTTTAAGATATATGCCGACCAGGAAAAGATATACACGTTATTCCGGGAACTCCTTTCCAATGCCACCAAGTTCACTCCCAAAGGAGGCAACATTCTAATAAAAAGCGAGATTTTCGAACAGCAGGACCAGGATATAGCAAGGTTCACCTTCCAGGATACCGGCATAGGCATCCCCGAAGAAAAGATAGAGTCAGCCTTCCAGAAATTCAAGCAGGTTGACGGAGAGGCAAACAGGGAATACGGCGGAACAGGCATGGGACTCCCCCTGTGCAAAGGCATTGCTGAACTTCACAACGGCAAAATATCCATTAAAAGCAAGGAAAACCAGGGAACCCGCGTTACCGTTGACATACCCCAGAAAAAGGGCATTATAAAGAGGATATCCGTCCCGGAAATCCCCAAAGACCTGGACTCCTCAAAAAAATACTTCCTTATAATAGAGGATGATGCCCTTATAGGCGACCTCATCAAAAACTACCTTCTAATGAAGGGTGCCGAGGGTATAGTAATCAACAGCGGAAAGGACGCTGAGAAATTCCTCCGTGCCGTCAGACCCTCAGCCTGCACCCTGGACATCAACCTCCCCGATATGGACGGCTGGAAGGTCTATGATACCATTAAATCTTCCCGCTACGGCAAAGATATCCCGGTAATAATAATCTCCGAAAAGGATGAAAAGAGCTTCGCTTCCAAAAAAGGCATAAAGATGTATCTTAGCAAACCCATTGACAAAGACCTCTTCGACAGCTACATAGACAAAATCCTGTCTGAGATTTCCTGAATCTTTTCAGCTTTATATTATTAATGCCTTTGTTACTTGTTAATGGAAATGATTTATTTTTCTAAACTGCCTATGCGGCAGGTCACAGCTACCGGAAAAGAACCTTTCCTCACCGACTTTTCTAAGCTGCCTATGCGGCAGGTCACTGCAACTACTTACTAAATATCATACAGAAGGATTTCTAAGCTGCCTATGCGGCAGGTCACAAAATGATAATTCAAGAGGTGGATTTGACAGATTTCTAAGCTGCCTATGCGGCAGGTCACTAACAGTATCACTTAACGGAATTACATTACCATTTCTAAGCTGCCTATGCGGCAGGTCACCATAGAGCAGACCTGTTCCCAGATCGAGGAATTTTCTAAGCTGCCTATGCGGCAGGTCACTTATTCAGACAGTGAGGCAACCACAAGTATTGTTTCTAAGCTGCCTATGCGGCAGGTCACGATACCCAGTTAGTGCTCGCGGTGTCGTTGCTTTTCTAAGCTGCCTATGCGGCAGGTCACATTCTGCGAAGTGCAGGCCGGGCAGATAGCCATTTCTAAGCTGCCTATGCGGCAGGTCACTATCTATCGTTCTAATTAACGAACTCATTTTTTTTCTAAGCTGCCTATGCGGCAGGTCACCTACCGGATTAAATTCTTAAAGCGCGACATCTTTTCTAAGCTGCCTATGCGGCAGGTCACAAATTGGGCAACCGTGGCAGATACTCGAGATCTTTCTAAGCTGCCTATGCGGCAGGTCACTATTTTAATGCTGTTTTAGTATCAATTATAATTTTCTAAGCTGCCTATGCGGCAGGTCACCAAGACTTTCCTGCGACCTGACTGCTGTATCATCTCTAAGCTGCCTATGCGGCAGGTCACTAATCAGTAATAAGCACGGCGGATCATGGAAATTTCTAAGCTGCCTATGCGGCAGGTCACGCGACATCGTTGGTCTTGAGTCAGCAATAGCATTTCTAAGCTGCCTATGCGGCAGGTCACAACGACATTGAACCTGAAAAAACTATTAAGGATTTCTAAGCTGCCTATGCGGCAGGTCACACTGCCAGCATATCACTAAGCAAGACGCTAAGTTTCTAAGCTGCCTATGCGGCAGGTCACATAAAAATCCTGCTATGCGAGGACAGCGCAATTTTCTAAGCTGCCTATGCGGCAGGTCACGTGGAACAGGCGTACCTGGGAGATGACAGGAATTTCTAAGCTGCCTATGCGGCAGGTCACAAAATAACAGCACTAATATCTGCAAGATCGGCTTTCTAAGCTGCCTATGCGGCAGGTCACTCGCTCGGGTTTTTGACAATTAGAAATATGGCTTTCTAAGCTGCCTATGCGGCAGGTCACAATTAAATAGTGCATACAGAGGGAATTGTTGGTTTCTAAGCTGCCTATGCGGCAGGTCACCAAGTGCGCCAAAAGTTCAACATCTGGAATGATTTCTAAGCTGCCTATGCGGCAGGTCACGGTTGCGCTTCGCAGATACGCCGACATCGAATTTTCTAAGCTGCCTATGCGGCAGGTCACACCAGGGGTTCATGAACTCAACAGAATACTATTTTCTAAGCTGCCTATGCGGCAGGTCACGCAGAGCTTGAGCAGTTCTCTGATGCCATTGTTTTCTAAGCTGCCTATGCGGCAGGTCACACCTTCGAAAGTCTTGCCTCGCGCTTTGTAGCTTTCTAAGCTGCCTATGCGGCAGGTCACTATCTTGCAATGCTGTGGGTTTCCCTTTTAATTTTCTAAGCTGCCTATGCGGCAGGTCACTTCTAATATATGGCTAACTTTCCGGACATAAATTTCTAAGCTGCCTATGCGGCAGGTCACTGAAACAATAGATAGATAAATATTCCGTAATAAATAACATAGACATATATCTGTAGAAAAAGCAATCTTTAAAATTCCGGTACCGTACTACCATCGCTAAGGCCGTATATATTGAATGTCCAGAGATCATTTGCTTGATCAGTTAATATTTTATTGATAAACAAAGAGAAATCTTGGCCAGTGCTTGAGCTTTTAATTTTTATATATGGCATTTTAAGTTGTGTTTCCCTGTATTTATCATAACATGAGATTGCTTCCTCCACACTCATTGAGGTCCGTTTCGCTTTTCTTCTTGCAAGCTTAAGATAATTTCCTTTTTTCTGAATTCGTTTGTAAATAGCATATCCTTTTATGTTCTTTGGCACTTGTCTTATTGGACTCAATGAAATGTATTCCATGTATTTCTTCAGAACTGTAGGAAGGTCAATTATTTCTAGTTTCGAGGATAGTTTGGAGTGGAGTCTTAATTTATTTCCAAGTTTTAAATGATATTTATCATATTCAGGCATGGAAATACCAATCTGTATGTTTCCTTCTGTATCCTGCATCCCGACAAAGATATTGTGCAAATCAAAGAAAATTCTACTCCAAATATAATAAGGCGAAATATCTATTACCTGGCAAAGGTCTATTTCTGCAAAGAAGCTCATGTTAATCCTCCTTGCTGCTTTCTCCAAATACTCCACCCCTTACCAGAACTGCCATAACATAATGTAGCTCGTCAACAGCCAGATTGTCTATATCGGATATAAACTTCTCAAACAAAGTATAGAAATCAATTTTGGAGGCAGGTGGCCTAAAAGCTTTTCCCAATGAAGTTACCGAACCATAGGGCTCAACCGCTATAGGACCTACATACTTTTCACCATCTGTATTATACCATGTATCGATGGTTCTTATTGCATTTCCGATTTTCTGAGAATGAATACCAGCAATGTCATTCACGGCATATAGAGTTTTGCTTTTTCCCCCCTTTTCCTTTTTTCCTTTTTTTTGCACAAGCTCCTCACTGGGATAAACCTCCTGTCCCCTGCCAGCCTTTACAAAAGTTTCAATATCCAGCAGAATATATTCATATTTACCAGAGAGAGTATCTCCAATATACTCACTGAGGTTTGCAAGATCGGCATGCTTTGAATCAAAATCTTTAAGGCTGTAATCCTTTC